>NZ_AP012978.1:2515000-2597759 GCF_000801295.1 endosymbiont of unidentified scaly snail isolate Monju
CCTGCAGATGCTGGCCTGGGCCAATGCCATCCCGCTGCCGGTACACGTCCTGCTCACCAAGTGCGACAAGCTCAACCGGCAGCAGTCCGATGCCGCACTGGCGCAGGTGCGCGAGGCCCTGCGCGAGTTCGGCACCGACTTCAGCGTGCAGACCTTCTCCTCGCTCAAGCGCTGGGGTATCGACGAGGCCCACCAGCGTCTCGACGACTGGCTGGCCATGCCCTGCCGCTGAACGCCAGGACAGGCGCCTTCCAAACACGCCCGTGGCTAGCCCGAATATTTCACCGGCCGAACAACGCTCTCGCCCCAAAAGGCGGAATGATCGAACAAAAACGGCAAAAAGGGAGGCCAGTCGCCGGTTACAGTTTGTCCCCCGCGTTGTTCTATCCCGATTCTGGCGGTTTCTCGCTCGCTGTGGCTTGGTTTTCACTCAAGCGATAGCCGTGCTATCGCTTGAGTGAAAACCAAGCCACAGCGAGCGAGAAACCGCCGGAATCGGGATGCCGGTGAAAATCCGGGCTAGCGGCAAGTATCGCTCTCGTCGCGCGCCAGGCTGGGCAGTTCGATACCCTGACCCAGGGCGATGCGCTCGAACTGGCGACGCAGGGGCGGAATGCGATCGGCCAGGCCCAGACCGAGGTTGCGTGCCAGGTACAGGGCCGGGTTACGATTGGAGAACAGGTGCTTGAAAGCATCCATGGTCATCTGCACGGCCAGGTTGTGGCCCCTGCGCGCCCGCTCGTAACGGCGCAGCACACCCAAGGCCCCGAGCGGCTCCCCGCGCGAGCGCGCATCGCCCAGCACGTCGAGCAGGGCGCCGGCATCCAGCAGGCCGAGGTTCACACCCTGTCCCGCCGCCAGCGGGTGGATGACGTGTGCGGCGTCGCCGACCAGAGCGATGCCGGGGCGCACATAGGTGGTCGCTCGTTGCAGGCGCAGCGGAAAGGCCGCGCGCTGCGGATCGACCAGCGCCAGTTCGCCACAGCAGCGCTCCGAGGCCAGGGTGAGGCGCTGCGCGAAGTCCTCCGGCGTCGCTTCGACCAGTGCTGCCGCCTCGGCCGGGGTGATGGACCAGACGATGGAGAACAGGTCATCCCGCAACGGCAGTAGCACCAGCGGGCCCTCGGGCAGAAAGCGCTGCCAGGCGGTGGCTCGGTTGCCCGCCTCGGGGCGCACCGTGGCCACCACGGCATACTGATCGTAGTCACGGGCGCTCAAACCGATGCCGGCCAGCTCGCGCAGTTGCGCGCGCAACACCCGACCGTCGCCCAGGCGCAGGGCCGGGCCGTCTTCTTCCAGCGCCGCGATCTCCTGCCCGGTCACGACCTCGATCTCCGGCCGCTGCCTGATAGCGCGCCACAGGGCGGCGACGATCTCGCGGTTCTCGACGATGTGCCCCAGATTCGGCTCGCCGATATCCGCGGCATCGAAGGCGATCTCGCCGAAGCCGCGCGCATCCCAGACACGCATGCGTTCGTAGGCACAGACACGCATGCCAGCCCAGGCCCCCAGGTTGCGGAGCATCGTCTCCGAGGCGCGGGTGAGCGCGGAGACACGCAGGTCGTAGCTGTCGGCCGGCCAGTCGAGCGCCGGTTCGGTGCGCTCGAGCAGGGCCAGGCGTGGCAGCCGGCCGTGCAGACCCATGGCGGTGCGCGCCAGCGCATGGCGGGCGGGCGCGAACAGGTCCAGCGCCAGCATGCCGAGATTGCGCGCCAGGCGCAGCGGCGGCAGCGGGTTGGCGAACAGCCGCGCCAGGCCGTCTGTGGCCTGCCCCATCTTGCGCTGCTCGTCCAGCCGCCAGGCCTCGTAGCCGGCGAGCACGGCATTGCCGACCAGCGCCACGCGCCCGCGCACCGCCTCACGCACGCGCAGCAGTTTCAGCGGGTAGGCATCGCGCCGACCAACGCGCAGGAAACGCCCCAGGCGATGACCGAAACGTTCCTGGAAGGCGGCAAGGAACGCCGCGTCGTCCAGCGCCAGCACCGACTCCACTCGCTCGTCGGGCACCGTCCAGACCACCGCACAGCGCCCCCCGGTCATCGGCAGCAGGGCGATGGGGCCCTCCTCGGTGAAGCGCTCGAAGGCGACGTTGCGATGCGGCCGCTCCGGGGTGACATTGGTAACCACGGCCGACTGGCCGTAGTCACGTTTCACCACCGGCAGGCCCAGTGCCTCACGCACGAAGGAGCGCCCGCCGTCGGCAGCCACCAGCAGGGCGGCCTCGAGTTCGGTGCGCTTGCCGTCCTGTTCGACAGTGATGCACGCGCGATCGACATCGGCGCGCACCGCGACCACCTGCGCCGGGGCGATCCAGTCCACGCCCTCGGCCACGCGCAAGGCACCGAGCAGATCGTGGGCCGGGGTGTCGCTCATGCCATCAGCGCCTCGATCTCGTCTATGGTCTTGGGCGCATCGCGGCTGAGCACGTCCGGCCCGTCACGCGTCACCAGCACGTCGTCCTCGATGCGGATGCCGATACCCTGCCATTTCTTGGCCACGCCCTTCATACCCCTCGGGATATACAACCCGGGCTCCACGGTGAGCACCATGCCGGGCTCGAGCACCCGCCAGTGGCCATCCACCTTGTAGTCGCCCACGTCGTGCACATCAAGCCCCAGCCAGTGACCGGTGCGGTGCATGTAGAACTTGCGGTAGCTCTCCTTCTTGAGGTTCTGCGCCAGCGACCCCTTGAGCAACCCCAGGCGGATCAGCCCGCGGGTGAGCACACGTATCGCGGCGCGATGGGGGTCGCCCCAGTGGTTGCCGGGGCGTACCTTGTCGATGGCCGCAAGCTGAGCGTCGAGCACCAGCTGGTAGAGCTGACGCTGCGGCTCGCTGAAGCGGCCGTTGACCGGGAAGGTACGGGTGATGTCCGAGGCATAGCATTCCAGCTCGCAGCCAGCGTCGATGAGTACCAGGTCGCCGTCGTTCAGCGGGTCGGCGTTCTCCACGTAGTGCAGGATGCAACCGTTATCGCCGCCACCGACGATGCTGGGGTAGGCCAGCTCGGTGGCACCACGCTGCGCGCACTGGTAGGCAAACTCGGCGGCCAGGCGGTACTCGGGCAGGCCCGGGCGACAGGTCTTCATGAGCTGCCGGTGAGCAGCCGCCGAGATCTTTGCCGCGCGGCGCATCACCGCGATCTCGCTGCGGCTCTTGTACAGCCGCATGTCATGCAGGTAGTGATCCAGGGCGATGAATTCGGTCGGCACCCCCACCCCGGCACGCGAGCGCTCGCGCAACTGCTTGAGCCAGCCGGAGACGCGCTGATCGAAGTCACTGCTGGTACCCATGGCGTAGTACACCCGCTCGCGACCCTCGAGCAGGCCAGGGAGGATGTCATCCAGGTCGTCGATGGGAAAGGCGTCGTCGGCGCCATAGTCTGCCACTGCACCTTCGAGCCCGGCACGCCGTCCGTCCCATTGTTCACGCTCGGGATCGCGTTCGCGACAGAACAGCAGGTACTCGCCCTGGGGGCGGCCTGGCATCAGCACCGCCACCGCCTCGGGCTCGGAGAAGCCAGTCAGGTAGTAGAAGTCGCTGTCCGGGCGGAAGGGATAGTACACGTCACGGTTGCGCACCTGCTCGTGATTGGTGGGCAGGATGGCAATGGCATCCCTGCCGATCATGCGCATCAGCTGACGCCGGCGGCGTGCAAACTCAGTGGATCTCATGCGACACCTCAGCGGTGGGCTCGCGGCGATGCATGTCCGAGTGCAGGGTCATCACCGCCACACGGATGTATTCCTCGAGTTCAGCCAGCGCCTGCTGTTCTTCCTCATCGAGCGCGCCCTCGGGTACCGCCAGGCGACCGATCTCGTACAGGTCGTGCAGGGCCTCTCGCCCCTCGTCGCTCAGGCGCTCGCGGCTGGCCTGCTCGCCGGCCAGACCGAAGCCGTAGAGAAAACCCTGCACCCAGTCGCGCAGACCCTCGGTCACGTTGTAGCCCTCGGCCTCCACCGCCTCGCCGGGCAGCCACAGATCCAGCGCGAAACCGGCATCGGCCAGCTGCGCCTCGGTGGCCTGGTAGAGGCGATCGAGCAAGGCGCGCGCTTCCGCGGCCAGGGCGTCACCCTCGGTGAAATCGGCGTACAGGGCCTCGGCCCAGTGGCGTTCCGGCTCGCGCACGTCGCCGGCGAGCAAACCGGCGGCGATACCCTGCGCCTCGCTGGGCGAAAAGCTCAGACCCACGCGACGCATGGCATCGAAGGTGGCCAGGTAATCGGGGAGTTCAGTGGCTGACACGCTGCGACCCTGTTGCTTGCATCGAGGAAATGAATGTTAGCATGGGGCCAGTGCGAACCCCGGCAAGAACCCGCAAGCCGCAGGATGCGACCAGGCGCAAAGCCGTCTAGAATCGGGACCATGAGCGACAGCCCCATCCAGGAACAAGACCTGCGCGCCCTCGAGATACGGGTCGAGGAACTGATCCGTGCCTGCGCACACCTGAAGGACGAGAACAAGACCCTGCGCGCCGAGCTGGAACAGCTCTCCGCCGAGCGGGACCGGCTGATGCGCAATCATGCCGCGGCACGGGTGCGCGTCGAATCCCTGATCGAACGCCTGAAGACCATCGAGGCCACCTCATGAGCAGCAAGCGCAACGCCGTGGCCGTCACCATCCTTGGCAAGGAATACCGCATCGGCTGCGAACCCGAGGACGAAGAGGCCCTGCTCAAGGCGGCGCGCTTTCTCGACGCGAGCATGAAGGAGATCCGCGGCACCGGCAAGGTGATCGGCACCGACCGCATTGCGGTGATGGCCGCGCTGAACATCGCCCACGAACTGCTGGCGCGCGAACACAATGCCGACACCGCGGCCAGCACCGCCAACAAGCGCATCCGCGCCCTGCGTGAACGCATCGAGGTGGCGCTCAACGACAGCGCCCAGCTCGAGCTTTGATTCTTCGCCCCGCGCAGCGGGATGTTCGGGGCGGGGAGGCCGCCTACCCTGCCGGAGGCCCGGCCGAATATTCGCGACGAGGACGTCGTTCCTACCCGTAGGAGGTCCGTCCTCGGGCCGAACCGTTCGCCGCAGGGGCGCCGCTCCTGCGGGCAGGTGGTCCGCCCCCGGGCCGAATTCGTTCCCAGGCCGCAACGCACCCGGTCACCCCTTGTACTTTTACCGGGTCAGGTTTAGTCTGATCTATAGGCATCCCCTGCAGTGTACGACAGCAGGCCAGTTATTCCTTTGAGCCTATGCTTACGCACTTCGGGATCGTTGCACGGCGGCTGGTGTGTATGTCCGCCACCGAGCGGAAAGCCTGAGGCCCCGTTTCGGTCCCTCTTGAACCTCTCGGTTCAAGGATCACGGCCGGCATCGGCACAGGTGGGGGATGCCCCTCTTTCAACACGCCCGATCATGTCTCCATCCAGCCCTTCCAGCGAACTCCAGGAACTGCGCCGCCAGCTGAGGCTATGGCGCATCGGTTTGGACCCGGTTACCCGGCAACGTGCCTCGCTTGCCGTCAACTCCCGCGTCAGTCGTCTTGCCGCCTTTCGACGCGCCCGCCATGTCGCGGCCTATGTCGGCAGCAAGGGCGAGATCGACCCCATGCCGCTGTTGTACATGGCGCACCTGATGGGCAAGGCCTGTTACCTGCCCGTGCTGCATCCCTTTCTGCCTAGCCGCCTGTGGTTCATGCGCTGGACACCCGACATGCCCATGGTGGCGAATCGTTTTGGCATCCCCGAACCGCCTTGTGACATCGCACTGCGGCGCGGTGCACAATGGATGGACCTGATATTGATGCCGCTGCTCGGCTTCGATCGCCATTGCCATCGGCTCGGCATGGGCGGCGGATTCTACGATCGCACCCTGGCCTTCACCCGCGGGCGTCGGCTACTGCGCCGCCCCTTGCTGATCGGGCTGGCGCACGATGCTCAACGCTGCGAAGACCTGCCGGTTGCGCCCTGGGACGTATCACCACACATGATCGTGACACCGACAGCTTGTGTCGCTTGTCACACCTGATCCGATAGAAATCAAACCACTTTTGCTCGTTGGAGAATGCGGCGATCGCACGCCTGCACACACCAGGCGCCGACGGCGTCTGTCGTAAACGTCACTTGACAAGACGAGAAGTCTGGCATTTTCACTTTCGTTGTTTATACTCTTGCCAAGATCGAATCCAACTGTACCGCTGGAGGGGAGTGATGGCAGTCAAGAAAGTCGCCAAGAAGAAGGTTGCAAAGAAAACGGCAAAGAAGAAGGTCGCCAAGAAGACCACAAAGAAAAAGGTCAGCAAGAAGGTGACGCCCCGCCCGCGCAAGGTGACTCCACGCAAGAAGCGTTGACAGGCAGGCGCTGTCGCTCAAACCCCAAAGGCCCGGCCATGATGCCGGGCCTTTTTCGTGGATGGCTGCGACTCAACCGCCCGAGGCAAACAACCGGTAGGCGGGGTTGTCAGTCTCTTCCGTGTAGTCGTAGCCCAGTTCCTTCATGTACGACTCGAAGGCCTTGCGCTCGCCGACTGCCAGCTGGATACCAACCAGTACGCGACCATAGGCGGCTCCGTGGTTCCGATAGTGGAACAGACTGATGTTCCAGCCGCGCGACAAGCCCGACAGGAAGTCCAGCAGGGCGCCGGGACGTTCGGGAAACATGAAACGGTACACCCGTTCATCGACCGCCTGGGGCGCGTGCCCGCCCACCATGTAGCGGATATGCAGTTTGGCCGTCTCGTTGTCGGTCATGTCCACCACCGAGTACCCCTTGTCGCGCAGTTGGGCGAGCAGGCGCTCCTTTTCCTGCGCACCTTCGCGCAACTCCACACCGCAGAACACTTGCGCATCGTGGTCGTCGGCGTAGCGGTAGTTGAACTCGGTGATGGCACGCTTGCCGAGCACGCGGCAGAAACGCAGGAAGGCGCCGGGCTTCTCGGGAATCTGTACTGCCAGCAGGGCCTCGCGCTGCTCACCGATCTCGGTACGCTCGGCGACATGACGCAGCCGGTCGAAATTGATGTTCGCTCCGCTGAGCAGGGCCACCAGGGTCCGGTCCTTCATGCCGCTGTCGGCCACGTATTGCTTGATACCCGCCACCGCGAGCGCCCCGGCCGGCTCGGCCACTGAACGGGTGTCGTCGAAGATATCCTTGATCGCCGCGCAGATCTGGTCGGTACTCACCAGCACCACCTCGTCCACCAGCTTGCGCGCCACACGGAAGGTCTCCTTGCCGATCTGGCGTACGGCCACGCCATCGGCAAACAGGCCGACCTGCTTCAGGCTCACACGCCGACCGGCACGCATCGCCGCATGCAGGGTGGGGGCGTCCTCGGGCTCCACGCCGATGATGCGGATCTCGGGGCGCACATGCTTCACATAGGCCGCAATGCCGGCGATGAGACCACCACCACCGACCGGCACGAAGATCGCCTCGATGGGATCGGCATGCTGACGCAGGATCTCCATGCCGATGGTGCCTTGGCCAGCGATCACCTTGGGATCGTCGAAGGGATGAATGAAGCTCAACCCCTTCTCCTCGGCCAGCTTCAAGGCATGCGCATTGGCCTCGTCGTAGGAATCGCCATACAGTATCGCCTTGCCCCCCAGGCGGCGCACCGTATCGACCTTGATACCCGGCGTGGTGGTGGGCATGACGATGGTGGTCGGCACACCCAATTCGCGTCCCGCCAGCGCCACCCCCTGTGCATGATTACCGGCCGAGGCCGCGATCACTCCCTTGGCACGCGCCGCCTCGTCCAGGCTGTAGATCTTGTTGTAGGCGCCGCGCAGCTTGAACGAGAACACCTGTTGTGCATCCTCGCGCTTGAGCAGGATGTTGCAACCCAGGCGGTCACTCAGGCGACGCACCGGCTCCAGGGGGGTCTCACACGCCACGTCATAGACACGAGCGCGCAGGATCTCTTCGATGTAACAGCGGGGCATGAACAGTCTCTGTATTCTTTACGATCGAACGCCCATGATACGGCATAACCGCTTGTCGGAGTTCACCGACCGGGCCAACATGGCAGGTCGCCCCGTATAATGGTAAGTTTCCAGCCATCCCTTTCAGGCAGGACAAACACCATGAACCAGGACGAAATGAAGAAGCTTGCGGCGCAGGCCGCGCTGGAGTATCTGCCGGACGGCGGCATCATCGGCATCGGCACCGGCTCGACCGTGAACCACTTCATTGACGCGCTGGCACCCATCAAGGGCCGCTTCGAGGGCGCAGTATCCAGTTCCGAGGCCTCAACCGAACGGCTCAAGGCCATCGGCATCCCGGTGCTGGACCTCAACGCCGTCGGCGACCTGGAGATCTATGTCGATGGCGCCGACGAATCCAACCGCCACCTGCAACTGATCAAGGGCGGAGGTGGCGCACTCACCCGCGAGAAGATCATCGCCGCGGCCAGCAAGCGCTTCGTGTGCATCGCCGACGAGACCAAGCTGGTAGACGTGCTGGGCACCTTCCCGCTGCCGGTCGAGGTCATCCCCATGGCGCGCAGCTACGTGGCGCGCGAGCTGGTCAAGCTGGGCGGCGCCCCGGTGTGGCGCGAGAACTTCGTCACCGACAACGGCAACCTGATCCTCGACGTGCACAACCTCGAGATCATGGAGCCTGCCCACCTCGAGACCACCATCAACCAGATCGCGGGCGTGGTCACCGTGGGCCTGTTCGCCCATCGCGGCGCCGACGTGCTCATTCTCGGTACCCCGGAAGGCCCGAAGGTCATCGAGCCCTGACTACGGAAGGTTTTTCTTCACGACGAGGAAAACCCGCCCCCATCCCTGGGGGCGGGTATTACCGCCGGGAAACTCTCCGATCCCTGGAGACAGCCTCCTTGCCTCAGGCCTCCCTGCCCGAGCCACTCATCCCTGACGGCGCGACCATTGTCGTCCCGACATCTCCCGCAGTCATCGGAAAATTGCTGCTGCGCTTGTAGGAAAAATCTGATTTTCTTGCGGGCAGCATTCAGCGAAGACTCGGCCCGGGGATGGACCCCTGCGGCTGGAGCGGTGTTCTCGCCGCGAAGAATTCACCGGTAGGCGGCTGAACGACATCCCCAACAAAAAACGGGGCCCGAAGGCCCCGTCGAGAGTCACAGATTCCGATCGGATGATCAGAAGGTGTGGATCATGCCCAGTGCAAAGTTGCTGGTGTCCGGAGTCGCAACCGGATTGTTCTGGTTGGCGTAGGCAGCGTACACCTGGGTGCGCTTGCTGAACTTGTGGCCCACACCAATGCCGAAGCGCTTAACCTTGTTGGCAGCGCCACTGGGATCTTTTTCACCATAGTTAATCACGACAAAGTTGTTGCCGAAGTTGGCCTTACCGGCCAGGCCCCAGACAGTACGGTCGTCACCGGCAACACCGATGTCGCTCTTGTCTTCGTAGTTGGCACCGACAGTGAAGTCACCGAAGGTATAGCTTGCGCCAACCTGCCACATGGTCTGGTCTTTTGCCGCACCGCCTCCGTTGAAGTCGCCGGTAAAGACCTCATAACCAATACCGACCTTCAGGCCGCCGCCGCCATAAATCAGGGCGAGAGAGTAGGCATCGGCCAGATTGTTGGCGGAGTTGAAGTTGGTGTTGCGGTGGCGCGCGTTGGTGGTAGTCCCAATCGGGGAAAAGACGGTGGTGGTTGTCCGCACGCCGCTCTGCTCACCCGGCACGATGGCCGCGGCCACGGTGAAGCCGCTCATGTTGGGCGAGATGTAGGCGATGGCATTGTCGGCACGCACTTCGGTGAAGCCGATCTTGTTCATATCGATGACAGAGTCGCCCAGGAAATCGGTGCCCGAGGCATAGAAGGCCACCTTGGCCGGGGTGTCGTGACGGCCAGCCAGGAAGGTACCCCAGCTGCCGGACAGACCGACATAGGCACTACGCGCGCTGATCGGGGTGCTTGCAGCGCCACCGTCGGAGATGTTGTAGCCCATTTCGTACTTGAAGATGGCCTTCAGGCCGTCGCCCAGATCCTCGGAACCCTTAATGCCAACGCGCGAGGCGTTGCTGTTGACAGTGTAGTTGTCGCTCGGACTGTTGTCGTTGGACTGAATGGAGACGTGCGCCTTGCCGTACAGGGTGGTGTCAGCGGCGACAGCAGCCGGCGCGGCCACGACGGCGGCGATGGCAGCAGCGATAAGCTTCTTGTTCATTTCAGAACTCCCGCAAATGGTTGATGGGTTGATTTGCACGGGCAATGGTAGTGTGACGAGCCACACATTGCAAGCCCTTCTTTGCAAAAAAAACACGCCACCATACGAGCTGTGGCTTTTTTGCAACATCACGGGAATTCAAGGGCTTGGGACACATTGGCGATGCAGATAGCGAAGAATGCTGGGGCTTCGGGGCTCTTTCACGACGAGGCGACCTGCAATTCACCACAGAGAACAGAGCACACAGAGAGATTCTCTGCAGGGTGCCTCGCTTGCCCAAAGCTTGTGACAGCAAGCGCTCATGGCCGCCCGCTTCCGGTCCGGTGCTGACCGTTCCACATCGGGCCTTGACCATGGTTTCCACGTGACGCCGAGAATTGTGCTTCTGCCACCCTATGATCTCTGTGTGCTCTGTATCCTCTGTGGTGAGCCGCCCAAAATGCAAAAGGCCCCTCCACAAGGGGGGCCTTCTCTGCTCGGGCGATCGCGTGGCAGCGGATCAGCGCTTGGAGTACTGCGGACGCTTGCGCGCCTTGTGCAGACCCACCTTCTTGCGCTCGACCATGCGGGCATCGCGGGTCAGCAGACCGGCCTGACGCAGCGGGGCGCGCAGCGACTCGTCGTATTCCAGCAGGGCGCGGGCGATGCCGTGACGGATGGCACCGGCCTGACCGGTGTTGCCACCACCCTTGACGGTGACCTTGACGTCGAGCTTGTTGAGGTTGTCGGTGAGCACCAGCGGCTGGCGCACCACCATGCGCGCGGTCTCGCGGCCGAAAAACTCGTCGAGCGCGCGGCCGTTGACAGTGATCTTGCCGCTACCGGGCGACAGGAAGACGCGGGCAGTGGAGGTCTTGCGACGACCGGTTCTGTAGTTCGCTTGCATTGCCATGACGACTCTCTCAGATATCCAGCGGCTTGGGCTGTTGGGCCTGGTGGGGGTGCTCGGGGCCGGCGAAGATGCGCAGCTTCTTCATCATGGCGCGGCCCAGCGGGGTGCGCGGCAGCATACCGCGGACGGCGGTCTCGAGCACGCGCTCGGGCGCCTTCTGCAGGAGCTTTTCCAGGCTGATCGACTTGAGGTTGCCGATGTAACCGGTGTGATGATAGTACATCTTGTCCTTCATCTTGTTGCCGGTGACCCGGATCTTCTCGGCATTGACCACGACGATGTAGTCGCCGGTGTCCACGTGCGGCGTGAAGATGGGCTTGTGCTTGCCTTTCAGACGACGCGCGATCTCGGAGGCGAGACGGCCGAGGGTCTTGCCTTCGGCGTCCACGACGTACCAGTCGCGGCGGACTTCTGCGGGTTTGGCGCTGACCGTGGTTTTCATTTTCCTGCTCCAGCGGGGCCTGCACGCAGGCCACCAGGACTCGGGTTCAAGTGGTTTCACGAAAGGGCGCGAATATTAGCGTCCCCGGCGGCGCTTGACAAGCACTTTCGACCGCCTCGGCACTCTTCGGCCCGAGAACGTATCTCCGGCGTCCAGCAGCGGCACCCCCGCCGCGAACATGCCGCCAAAGGACCAGCCCCTCGCAGGAATGGCGTCCTCGCGGTGAACCCCCGCACAGGGATGTACGACGCAGGCAAAAAAAACGCGTGGCGGGGGGCGCCACGCGAAATGTAACCGCCAAAGGAGGATGGAGGAGTACTGACTCGATGAATCAGTATGTGAGAAGTTTCTGATATTCCTGTGCAGCTGTCAAGTGCACCAGTTCACATTGCGTGTTGGTCTTCAGCGACGTCCAGCAACCCGGAGGGGTGTCTCAGATGGCGTCTTCGCGGTTGATGAGCAGGCGCTCCACCCGCCGGCCGTGGCGTAGATGCTCCTCGATGATCTCGTCCAGGTCGCTCTGGTCGACGTAGGTGTACCAGGTCTCCTCGGGATAGATTACGATCACCGGCCCCTGCTCGCAGCGATCCAGGCAACCGGCGGTGTTGATGCGCACACGGCCCGCCCCGTGGATGCCCAGCGCCTTGCAGCGCTGCTTGACGTAGTCGCGCGCCTCGCGCGCACCACAGTCATTGCACGAGGGCCGGCCATCGTCACGCTGGTTGGTGCAGAAGAAAACATGGTACTGGTAGCGACCCATCGGCTGCCTCACTCTCGCTGTGGGATGACAGCCATTATACTGGTGCGCCCTGCAACCATCCCAGCACTATGAACGACCGCGACAACGCCCTGCAGGCCGCCGATCACTGCGTGAAATGCGGTCTCTGCCTGCCGCACTGCCCCACCTATCGGCTGTATGCCGACGAAGCCGATTCGCCGCGCGGCCGCATTGCCCTCGCCGAGGGCCTGCTGCGCGGCATGCTGGCACCCGACGCCACGCTGCGCGAACACCTGGACCGCTGCCTGTTATGCCGCGCCTGCGAGGTCCATTGCCCATCTGGCGTGAGATTCGGTCGCATCATGGATGCCGCACGCAACGAACTCGGGCCAGGCGAGGCTGCTCCCTCACTCGACCGCCCGCTGGCGCGCCTGGGGCTCGCCCTGGCCCGCCACCTGCCACTGCCTGGGCGTCGGGCCCGACTGGCGCGCGCCCTGCCGGGCAGCGGTTCGGCGCCTGCACCCGGCCACTATGCCCCGTCCGGGACCCCGCGCAGCCGCCTGGGCCTGCTCACCGGCTGCGTGACCGGGACCCAGCAGGCCGGCGCGCTGCATGCGGCGATCCGCCTGCTCAACGCCCTGGGCCACGAGGTGGTGATCCCGCCCGCGGCGGCCTGTTGCGGCGCCCTGGCCGCACACCACGGCGACCCGGCAACCGCCGTGCGCCAGACCGACGCACTGCACGGGGCCTTCACCGGACTCGACGGCGTGGTCGCCATCGCCAGCGGCTGCGCCCTGCAACTGCACGAAACCCTGCCCGAGCTCGGCCCCGAAGACATCGTCACACGCCTGGCCCGGGAGCTGCCGGACTCAGGCCTGCGCTTTGCCCCCGTGAACACCCGAGTGGCCCTGCACGTCCCCTGCACCCTGGCCAACGGCCTGCGCCGGGGAGACGATCTGCCGCGCCTGATCGATTGCCTGCCGGAGACCGACTGGCCCCCCCTGGGGCGGCCTGGCGGCTGCTGTGGCGCAGCCGGCATGCACCTGCTGACCCGGCACGCACAGGCCGAACGACTGCGCCAGCCGCTACTCGACCAGCTGCTGCGCGAACGCCCCGCGCTGCTGCTCACCAGTAACATCGGTTGTGCCCTGCACCTGGCCGAGGGCGCACGGGCGCACGGGCTGTCGATCGAGGTCTTGCACCCGGTGGAACTGCTGGCACGGCAACTCGAGGAGGCCTGAGCACGCGCCATTGCCCAGCCCGGATGCTTCACCGATTCTCGGGATACCGGCAAAAGATCCGGGTCAACCACCATTTCCGCTACAATCACCCGTATGAGCAATCGACACTACAGCACCGCCGACACCCTGCTGCTGGGCTTCGACCAGGCCCTGCGCACCCTGTTCGGCCAGCCGAAAGTCACCGGCCGCCCCAATCCGGCCGACAGCATCGAAGAGACCGAGCTGGACGAGCGCCAGCGCGACCACATCGCCCGCCTGCTGCGCATCGACCATACCGGCGAGGTGTGCGCCCAGGGGCTGTCCCAGGGACAGGCACTCACCGCGCGTGATCCAGAAGTGCGCGACGCCATGGAGCAGTCTGCCGACGAGGAGAACGACCATCTCGCCTGGTGCCAGCAACGCATCGAGGAACTGGGTGGACGCACCAGCCTGCTCAACCCCCTGTGGTATGCGGGCTCACTGGCCATCGGCGCGACGGCCGGGCTGGCCGGCGACCGCTGGAGCCTGGGCTTCGTCGGCGAGACCGAACGCCAGGTCGAGGCCCATCTGCGGTCTCACCTCGACGAGATCCCCCCCGAAGACCGCCGCTCGCGCGCCATCCTCGAGCAGATGAAGACCGACGAGATCGAACACGGCGAGAAGGCCATGCGCCATGGTGGCGCCGAGTTGCCCGCACCGGTGAAGCTGGCGATGAAGCTGACATCAAAGGTGATGACGAAATCGGTCTATTACCTCTGAGCCCCCCCCGAACAAGTTCCCCCGCTTGCGGGGACCAGGAAGGGGCGCCCTGCCAGCCCCCTTCCATGCCAGGGATCGTAGTCCTACATTTCGAACAGGCCGTACTCGTCCGGAATATCGTCCGGCTTGAATTCGCGTAACGCCTCGAACAGCGGCCTCAGATGCTTTTCGTAGGGTTTCCAACGCCCGATCGACGTTGAATAGAGCTTCTGACGAACCTGCCACTTACTCGCGGTCTGCACCTGGCGTTCCTGTTCGTAGAAGCGCTTCATGGCATCCTCGACCGTGATACCGAGGAATGCTGCCAGGCGGTGGATCATCCCTTCGAGGTCGGTGACCAGTTTCTCATAATCGAGCGTGAACACGGGGTTGGGAATGAGCGATTTCCAGTGACTCATGAGACGCTCCTGCTCCCAGTACTGGAACGCCAGGTTTTTCAGATCGTAGGCATAGGGGTGGTAGCCGCCAAAATCCTGGAAATAGATCGACAATAGGTTGTCGCGTGGATCGCGCCGGATATGGATCACCGGCGCGCACGGAAACTCCAGCGCAAACAGGCCCAACAGTTGAAAGTTGTGGGGCAGTTTGTTGGTCACGAAGGACTCGCCATGGCGTGCCTGCGCCTCGAGACGGGCCAGATGGTTCCGAGCCATCGCCTCACAATCGACGGCATCCACAGCCAGAATGCTCTCGGCCTCGTCGAGAATCCGGGGCACTTGAAGTCCGGGCCCGGCACTGAGGCCCGTCACGGCGCCAAATTCGCCCGCACCATGCACGGCGGAATGCGCCGAGACGATCTGTTCGGTAAGGGTCGTACCTGAACGGGGCATGCCCACGATAAGCACCGGCAAGCGACTGTCCAGCCCCCAGTCGGCGCGCTCTTCAAAGAACGAACGACTGTAGATCTTCAGGGTACGATCGACCCACCCCCGGTAAGCAAGCCGGTCCCAGCTGTATCCCTTGAGCTGGTTGCCGCGCTTGTAATAGCGAAAGGCCTTGTCATACTCCTTGATGTTGCGGTAATGGTTGCCCAGTGCGAAACCCATCGAGGTGCGCACTTTCGCATCGATGGCCGGATCATCGATTCGCTTTTCCATAAAGGCGACACCGGTGTCATCCAACTTGCGCTTGGGCACGAATGCCAGATGGACACGCGCAGCGACATTCTCCGGGTCTTTTTTCAGTATCCGCTGCAACAAGGCTTCCTGCAGATCGAAATCACCGATGAGCGAAAGCGTCTGCGCTGCCTCCAACAGGATATCGGGATCGTCGCCACCTTGTTCCACCGCCTCATCAAGAGCACCCCGCCCTGTTTCGATTTCGCCGGAAGTAACATACAAATCGGCTAACGCCAACGCGGTTTTCGGAATGGAGGCACCCAATTCACGCGCCTTCTTCAGAGCCTCTTCGGCATCGCCGTATTCACCTCGTTCGCCAAGTACCTTACCCAAGGCATAGAACAGGAGCGGATCTTCGGATGTCTTCTCGATGGCTCGCCGGAAATAACGTTCCGCCAATTCGTGACGACTGAGGCCGTAATAGATCTTGCCCACCTCGTGCAGGAAATCACCATCCTCGGCATCAGCCAGCTCTGCCGCCCGAGCTACGGCCTCGTCCACCTGCCTGGGCTTGCGTAATTCCATCCGGATCTTGGCCAGGTTCAGCCAGGCCCTGGGATCTTCGGGCGAGATTTTCACCGCCTGCTCGAACAGGACCTCCGCCTCCCGCAGGCGCTTCAACTCGTGCTGGACAATGGCCAGATTGTCAATGGCGTCACGTGACTTGGGGTCCAACCGAATGGTCGCTTGAAACGCGTCGCGGGCCTTTTCCAGTTCCCGCTTCATGAAATAGGCCATCCCAAGGTTGTAATGATAGAGCCCGACCTTGGGTGCCTTGCGGATCGCTTGCCTTATCAGTCCAATGGCATCGTCGGGTTTGCCCTCGACCAATTGGATGTACCCCGCCAAGTGAAGCGCGTCGGGGTGGCTGGGAAAATGCTTTCGTACCTCGTCGATAATCGCCTTCGCCCGCCCAAAATCTTGGCGATTCAGTGCATGCACCGCCGCGGCCAGTGCGTGCTTCAACTCGGCCTGCCGAGAATCCCCGTTTGAAGCTTGCGGCATCCTGGCACTTTTCCTGGATATCGGAGAGGAAGATTTACCAGCCATGTTGCTTTTCTCGACCGCTCGCCAAAGTAGGTATCATCGCGTGGCTCGCTCTCAAAACTCAGCCATGATACGCCCGACTCAACTCATGCACCGCCTCGACCATGGCGGCGGCGTGCTCGGGCGGGATCTCGGGGTGGATGCCATGGCCCAGGTTGAAGACGTGCCCCGAGCCCTGGCCATAGCTCTCCAGGATCTCGGCCACCGCGCGGCGGATGGCCTCGGGCGAGGCGTAGAGGGTACAGGGGTCGAGGTTGCCCTGCAGCGCCACGCGGTCGCCGACACGACGGCGTGCCTCGCCGATGTCGATGGTCCAGTCGAGCCCCAGGGCGTCGGCACCGGTGTCGGCCATCATCTCCAGCCAGCCCATGCCGCCCTTGGTGAACAGGATCACCGGCACGCGGCGGCCTTCGGCCTCGCGGGTCAGGCCATCGACGATGCGTTGCATATAGGCCAGGGAGAAGGCCGCGTAGTCGCGCGGGGTGAGGGTGCCGCCCCAGGTGTCGAAGATCATCACGGCCTGGGCACCGGCGGCGATCTGGGCGTTGAGATAGGCGGTCACTGCATCAGCCAGCTTGCCGAGCAGGGCGTGCATCAGTTCGGGGGCGTCGAACAGCATGCCCTTGGAGCGGGCAAAGTTCTTGGTGCTGCCCCCCTCGACCATGTAGGTGGCGAGCGTCCAGGGGCTGCCGGAGAAGCCGATCAGGGGCACCCGGCCGTCGAGCTCGCGGCGGATGGTGCGCACCGCGTCCATGACGTAGCCCAGGTCGTCCTCCATGTCGGGCACGCCCAGGGCCTCGATGGCGGCACGGTCGCGTACCGGGCGCTCGAACTTCGGCCCTTCACCCTCGCCGAAGTACAGCCCCAGGCCCATGGCGTCGGGAATGGTGAGGATGTCGGAAAACAGGATGGCTGCGTCCAGCGGGAAACGCTCCAGCGGCTGGATGGTCACTTCGCAGGCCAGTTCGGGGTTCTTGCACAGCTCGAGAAAGCTGCCCGCCTTGGCGCGGGTGGCGCGGTATTCGGGCAGGTAACGACCGGCCTGGCGCATCATCCACACTGGGGTCGTGTCCACGGGCTCGCGTAGCAGGGCGCGCAGGAAACGGTCGTTCTTCAGTTCAGTCATTTTGATTTTCAACCACAGAGGACACAGAGAGCACAGAGACTTCAAATTCGATAACGCCGGATACCATCGACCAAGCGAGGCACATTGAAATTGATGAGCAAACCAATGCCGACCTTCGCCAAACGCATATAGGTCAAAAGCTGCGCCTCATGGACAGACGCAATCTTTTCGACGCTCTTCAACTCCAACAATACCGTTTTTCCACCAGGATATCGATCCTGTAGCCACAATCGAGAGAACCCTCTTTGTACCGAACGGGGAGAGGCAGCTCTGCATCAAAATTCAGCCCTTGAGCACCGAGTTCGTGAACGAGACATCGCTGATAGGCCGATTCCAGCAGGCCTGGCCCCAGGGTGCGATGCACCTCGATCGCGCAACCTATGATTTTCCTTGTCAAAGGGTCTCCATCCATGGGGCTGTTACTTTTGGTTGTGGAAATAACCACAGAAAGCGCGGATATTACTGGGTAATCTGCATGGCCCCCTTGCCCCCCCACACTCTGTGTTCTCTGTGCCCTCTGTGGTAAATCAAGCTATCGCGGCAGATCGGTGCGCCCCATGAGGTATTCGTCGATGGCGGCAGCGGCCGGGCGGCCTTCGCGGATGGCCCAGACCACCAGCGACTGACCGCGGCGCATGTCGCCAGCAGCGAAGACACCGTCGATGGAGGTACGGTAGGCGTCGCGGCCCTCGGTACCGCCCCGCACGTTGCCGCGCGCATCCAGCGCCACGCCCAGTTCCTCGAGCATGCCCTCGTGCACCGGGTGGACGAAGCCCATGGCCAGCGTCACCAGGTCGGCCTTGAGTTCGAATTCGGAACCTTCGATCTCGTGCATCTGCATCCGGCCCTGCTCGTCACGCTCCCAACGCACCTTGACGCAGCGCAGGCCACGCACGTGTCCGTTGCCGTCGTCGAGGAATTCCTTGGTGAGCACGTTCCACATGCGCTCGCAGCCCTCTTCCTGCGAGGTGGAGGTACGCAGCTTGTGCGGCCAGTCGGGCCAGACCAGGTCCTTGTCTTCCTTTTCGGGCGGGCGATCCATGATCTCGATCTGGGTGATCGAGCGCGCGCCGTGACGCACCGAGGTGCCGATGCAGTCGGAGCCGGTATCCCCGCCGCCGATCACCACCACGTCCTTATCCTTGGCAGAGATCAGGTACTCCTCGGCACCGGGCACGCCCTGCACCACCTTGCTGTTGGCGCGCAGGAAGTCCATGGCGAAGTGCACACCTTCGAGATCACGGCCCGGCACCGGCAGGTCACGCGGCTGCTCGGAGCCCCCGGCGAGCAGCACGGCGTCGAACTCGTCGATGAGCTGGCGCGCCGGGATGTCCACGCCGATGTGACGGTTGATGTGGAACTCCACACCCTCGGCGCGCATCTGCGCGATACGCCGGTCGAGCAGCTTCTTGTTGAGCTTGAAGTCGGGAATGCCATAACGCAGCAGGCCGCCGATGCGGTCCTGGCGTTCGTAGACCACGACGTGATGACCGACCCGTGCCAGCTGCTGGGCAGCGGCCAGCCCGGCAGGGCCGGAGCCGACCACGGCGATCCGCTTGCCGGTCTTGTGTGCCGCGACCTGGGGCTTGATCCAGCCCATCTCCCAGCCCTTGTCGACGATGGCGCACTCGATGCTCTTGATGGTCACCGGCTCGTCGGTGATGTTGAGGGTGCACGACTCCTGGCAGGGCGCCGGGCAGATGCGGCCGGTGACTTCGGGGAAGTTGTTGGTCGAGTGCAGCATCTCGAGCGCCTCGCGCCAGTCGCCGGTATAGACCAGGTCATTCCAGTCGGGGATCAGGTTGTTGACCGGACAACCCTGGTGGCAAAACGGAATGCCACAGTCCATGCAACGCGCGCCCTGGGCGCTGAGCTGTTCGTCGCTGAGCGGGATGACGAACTCGTCGAAGTGCCGGATGCGGTCGGCCACGGGCGCATAACTGCGCTCCTGGCGCGGGATCTCTTTAAAACCGGTTGGCTTGCCCATTGTTTGTTACCTGAATACTGTGTTTTCACCACAGAGGACACAGAGACTTTTCCGTCGACGTATTTGTGTCCCGCTCGAATCACCAGCCCATGCCTCCATGGGCATATTCCCTGGTTGTTTCGATGCATCGATGGTCAAGCTGTCGCCCGTACCATCGAAGACCGAAGTGCGAGTAAAAACTCTGTGCCCTCTGTGTCCTCTGTGGTTAATCCATCAATCAAGCCGCCGACTGGCGCTGCTGTTCCTGCATCTCGCGGAGTGCGCGGCGGTATTCCACCGGCATCACCTTGATGAACTTCGACAGGCTGTTCTCCCAGTCGTCGAGGATGCGCCTGGCCACTGCCGAGCCGGTATACGCAAGGTGATCCTCGATGAGCTGGCGCAGCCGAATGGCGTCGAAGCGGGTCATGTCGTGCGAGACGTCCACCCGACCGTGAGTCTCGAGGTCGCCACCCTGATGGCCCAGCGCTTCGAGCGCATCGTCTTCCTCGGACACGGGCTCGAGCTCGACCTGCGCCAGATTGCAGCGGGTCTCGAAGTCTCCGGCCTCGTCGAACACGTAGGCGATGCCGCCGGACATGCCGGCCGCGAAGTTGCGCCCGGTCGGGCCCAGCACCACCACGATGCCGCCGGTCATGTATTCACAGCAGTGATCACCGGCACCTTCGACCACCGCGGTGGCCCCGGAGTTGCGTACCGCGAAGCGCTCGCCGGCCACGCCGCGGAAATAACACTCCCCGCTGATGGCGCCGAACAGCACGGTGTTGCCGACGATGATGTTGTCCTCGGCACGCTCGATGCCGCACTCCTCGGGCGGAGCGATGATCAGCTTGCCGCCGGACAGGCCCTTGCCGACATAGTCGTTGCCCTCGCCGGCGAGACGGATGGTCACCCCGTGCGCCAGCCAGGCGCCGAAGGACTGGCCGGCGGTGCCGCGCGCGTTGATGACGATGGTGTCATCCGGCAGGCCGGCATGGCCATAGCGCTCGGCCAGCCGACCCGAGAGCATGGCACCGAAGGTGCGGTTGGTGTTCTCGATGTCGATGTCGATCTCGACGCGCTTGCCCTCCTCGAGCGCCGGCCTCGCCAGTTCGATGAGGCGATTGTCCAGCGCCGCGGCCAGACCGTGGTCCTGCTCCTCGGAACAGTAGTAGGTGTCACCCTCGGCCAGCTCCGGCTTGCGCAGCAGGCGGCTGTAGTCGAGGCCGCGTGCCTTCCAATGGTCGATGCAGCGGCGCATGTCCAGGCGATCCATCTGGCCGACCATCTCGTTGAAGGTGCGGAAGCCCAGCTTCGACATCAGCTGGCGCACCTCCTCGGCGACGAAGAAGAAGTAGTTGATGACGTGCTCCGGCTTGCCGCTGAAGCGCTTGCGCAGCTCCGGATCCTGCGTGGCCACGCCCACCGGACAGGTGTTGAGGTGACACTTGCGCATCATGATGCAGCCTTCGGCGATCAGCGGCGCGGTGGCAAAGCCGATCTCGTCGGCGCCGAGCAGGGCGGCGATCACCACGTCGCGCCCGGTGCGCATGCCGCCATCGGCCTGCACCACGATGCGCGAACGCAGGCGGTTGAGCACCAGGGTCTGCTGGGTCTCGGCCAGGCCGATCTCCCAGGGGCTGCCCGCGTGCTTGATGGAGGTGAGCGGGCTGGCGCCGGTACCGCCGTCGTAACCGGCGATGGTGACGTGATCGGCATGCGCCTTGGACACACCGGCCGCCACGGTACCCACGCCCACCTCGGAGACCAGCTTGACGCTGATCCGCGCCTTCGGGTTGACGTTCTTCAGGTCGTGGATCAGCTGTGCCAGGTCCTCGATGGAGTAGATGTCGTGGTGCGGCGGCGGCGAGATCAGGCCAACGCCGGGGGTGGAATGACGCACCCGCGCGATCTGCTGGTTGACCTTGTGGCCAGGCAGCTGACCGCCCTCGCCGGGCTTGGCACCCTGCGCCATCTTGATCTGGATGTCGTCGGCATTCACCAGGTACTCGGTGGTCACCCCGAAACGGCCCGAGGCGACCTGCTTGATGGCCGAACGCTCAGGGTTGGGGGAGCCGTCGGGCAACGGATTGAAGCGCTCGGGCTCCTCGCCGCCCTCGCCGGTATTGGACTTGCCGCCGATGGCATTCATGGCGCGCGCCAGCGTGGAGTGCGCCTCGTAGGAAATGGAACCGAAGGACATGGCCCCGGTGGCGAAGCGCTTTACGATCTCGGAAGCGGGTTCGACCTCGTCGAGCGGCACCGGCTCGTCGGCGAACTTGAACTCCATCAGGCCGCGCAGGGTGAGCAGACGCTCGTTCTGCTCGTTGACCAGGCGCGAGTACTCCTCGTAGGTACGGGCGTCGCCCGCGCGCACTGCGTGTTGCAGCTTGGCGATGGTCTCGGGCGTCCAGACGTGGTCCTCGCCGCGGATGCGGAAGGCGTAATCGCCACCCACATCGAGATGTCGGCGGTAGATCAGCGCATTGCCATAGGCGTTACGATGCCAGCGCACGGCCTCGGCGGCCACTTCGGACAGGCCAATGCCCTCGATGGTGGTCGCCGTGCCCGTGAAGTACTTGTCCACGAACTCGCTGGACAGGCCCACCGCGTCGAAGATCTGCGCGCCGCAGTACGACTGGTAGGTGGAGATGCCCATCTTGGACATCACCTTGAACAGGCCCTTGCCCACCGCCTTGATGTAGCGCGCGCAGGCCTCTTCGGGGTTGGGCGCGCCGTCGATCCCGGGCAACACCGCGTGGATGGTCTCGAAGGCCAAGTAGGGGTTGATCGCCTCGGCACCGTAACCGGCCAGGGTGGCGAAATGGTGGACCTCCAGCGCGGCGCCGGTCTCGACCACCAGGCCGGATTCGGTGCGCAGGCCCTGCTCAATCAGGTAATGATGCACCGCCGAGGTAGCCAGCAGCGCCGGGATGGCGATGTGGTCGGCGTCCACCGCGCGGTCGGACAGGATCAGGATGTTGTGGCCGCCTCTGACGGCCTTTTCGGCGGCGCGGCACAAGGCGGTGAGCGCCTTCTCCATGCCCTGCTCGCCCTGTTCGGCCGGATAGGTGATGTCCAGGGTGCAGGTACGGAAGGCCCCCTTGGTGGTGTCCTCGAGGTTGCGGATACGCTCCAGGTCCACGTTGGTGAGCACCGGCTGGCGGCACTCCAGGCGCATGCTCTCGCCACCGGAGGTCTGGTCCAGCAGGTTGGGCCGCGGGCCGACCAGCGACACCAGTGACATCACGATCTCTTCGCGGATCGGGTCGATCGGCGGGTTGGTGACCTGCGCGAACAGCTGTTTGAAATAGTGCGACAAGTGCTTGGGCTTGCTCGACAGCACCGCGGGCGGATTGTCCGCACCCATCGACCCCACCGCCTCCATGCCGGTCATGAACATGGGGGTGAGCAGGAACTTGATGTCTTCCTGGGTGTAGCCGAAGGCCTGCTGGCGGTCGAGCAGGGTGTCCTCGTCGGGGGGCATCACGCCGACGGCCTCGGGCAGCTCGTCGACCCGAATCTGGGTTCGCTGCAGCCACTCGCGATAGGGACGCGCGGCGGCCAGCTCGGCCTTGATCTCGGCGTCGTCGATGATGCGGCCCTGCTCCATGTCGATCAGCAGCATCTTGCCCGGTTGCAGGCGCCACTTCTTGACAATCTTCTCCTCGGGAATGGGCAGCACGCCCATCTCCGAGCCCATGACCACCAGATCGTCGTCGGTGATGAGGTAGCGCGCCGGACGCAGGCCGTTACGGTCGAGGGTGGCGCCGATCTGGCGACCATCGGTGAAGGCCACCGCCGCCGGGCCGTCCCAGGGCTCCATCAGCGCTGCGTGGTACTCGTAGAAGTCGCGCCGCGCCGGGTCCATCTGCGGGTTGCCCGACCAGGCCTCGGGGATCAGCATCATCATGGCGTGCGCCATGGAATAGCCGCCCATCACCAGCAACTCCAGCGCATTGTCGAAACAGGCGGTGTCCGACTGCCCTTCGGGGATCAGGGGCCAGATCTTGTCCAGGTCGTCACCCAGAATGTCCGAGGCCATGGAGTGCCGGCGCGCGGCCATCCAGTTGACGTTGCCGCGCACGGTATTGATCTCGCCGTTGTGCGCGATCATGCGGAAGGGATGGGCCAGGTCCCAGGTGGGGAAGGTGTTGGTCGAGAACCGCTGGTGCACCAGCGCCAGCGCCGAGACCATGCGCTCGTCGTTCAGATCCTGGTAGTACTCGCCCACCTGGCCGGCCAGCAGCATGCCCTTGTAGACCAGGGTGCGCGAGGAGAAGGAGGTGAAATAGAAGGCGTCGCCGCCCTCGAGATTCAGCGCGCACACCCGGTTCTCGATCTGCTTGCGGATCACGAACAGCTTGCGCTCGAAGGCATCCTGGTCGCCGCAGTTGTCGCCGCGGCCCACGAACACCTGGCGGATCACCGGCTCGGTGGGCAGCACGCTGTAGCCCAGGCCGCTGTTGTCCACCGGCACCTCACGCCAGCCCAGCAGGCGCTGACCCTCGGCGGCGATGTACTCCTCGACGATCTGCTCGGCGCGCGCGCGCGAGGCGTCCTCGCGGGGCAGGAACAGCATGCCCACCGCGTACTCGCCCTCGGGCGGCAGCTCGAAGTCCACCACCGCGCGGAAGAAGGCGTCGGGGATCTGCATCAACAGGCCGGCACCATCGCCGGCGCGCGGGTCGGCACCCACCGCGCCGCGGTGATGCAGCCGTTCCAGCAGGATGGTCAGACCCTGGCGGATGATCTCGTGGCTCTTCTTGCCCTTGATGTGCGCGACAAAGCCGACACCGCAGGCATCGTGTTCGTTTGCAGGGTCATACAAGCCCTGTTGTGGCGGCAGGGTGCTGTAACTCATCGCCAACCTCTATCGTTGCATGCTGACAGCGGGCCGCCTCTGTCGGCGACCCGGGCGGAATCCTTGTCCGGGAAGGACGGACTGGCCGACCGGACTGGCCGGCGGCACGGGCGGACTGGCCCGCGAACCCGCTAGGATAATCGATTCCTTATATTGGGACCAGCCCCCCCAGAGACCTTCCTTCGGCCCGGGGCGGACCTCCTGCCGATCATCGAGGAATCCCTTGGGAACCTCTGAACAAGTCTGGGCCGAAGAGATTGGCGTCAGAACGTGTCAGTTCAAAGCGCGAATCGCACGTAATAGCCCGCTATTGCGAAGATTCACAACGCAGAAATAGCGCATTCTGGCGTCAAGATCCCGGTTCACGACTTGTTCAGAGGTTCCCTTGCATCTGTTTGCGGATCGAGGCGAAGGTGCGCGGCCAGACACCACCACGGGCAATGGCGGCAGGCAGGTGCGAGCGCGCGGCCACCGCGGCATCACGGGAGGGATAGCTGCCGGCGACCAGCGAATACCAGGGGCGACCATCGAGTTCGCGCTCGAACACCGCATAGGGCGGTGCGATGTGATGCCGCCGCAGGAAGGCATCGATGGAGGCGCGTTCGCGCGAGCCCACCAGTTGCAGGGTCCAATGGCCTGGCGGCTGGGCCAGCAGCCAGGCCCGTCCCTTTTGCGGGGACTTGCGGGATTCGTGCGCTGGAGAAGCCTTCGATTTGCCGCCAGCCGCTGCTGGCGGCTTCGCGGCGCGGGATGCGGGCCGGGGCGGCGGCGGGACAACTGGCTGCACCGCCGGCGCCGTTGTATCCGTCGTGGTTTGCGCCGCCTTGGCGGCCAGGTCGTCCCCCGGGGGGGGCTCGGCACGGGCAGGTGATGTCGTCGGCGGGGGGTCAGTCTTCGACGGCTCCCCCGCCCCGTTGGAAGCACGGGTGCCGGGCGTGGCCTGCTCGGCGGCACTCGCCGTCAACTGCGGGATCGCGGTCGCCTCGCCCGGTGGCTGCGCCGCGGCTCGGATGGCCTCGTCGATGATGGCATCGAGCACGGGATCACTTTCCGCCGGCCCGGCCTCCGGTGCATCGTTGGCGGCCGGGGTTTCGGGTGCCTTGGCGGTGACGACCGGTTCGGGGACCCCAGCCTGGTCACCGGCCACGGCAGCCGGCGCCGTTGCGGCAGCGGGAGTCCCCGCTTGCGCGCCATCGCCAGGCGGCTCGTCATCGATCTGCCGGTTGGCTGGCAGCACGGCCGCTTCCCCGCGGGTTTCTTCTCGCGATGCGGTCGGGCCCGGCAACGATTCGCCCCCGGGCTCGAACCAGGCATTGATGCGCTCCTGATAGATCCAGGCCAGACCGAGCAGCAGCAGGGCAGCCAACCCGCCCAGGATCCACGGCCAGGGCCGGCCGCGACGCGCGGTCACGGTGGCCCCGCCCGCCGGCCCCGACAGGCCGTCCAGGGCATCGAGCAGGGGGCCGGGTTGCCCCCCCGCGGCGCGGTGCAGAGCGCGAACCACCGAGTCCTCGAGGGTCGTGCCTGCCCGCTCCTGGAGAAAGGCCCGGGTCTCGTCCTCGCTGAAGGGGGGCAGATCAACGAACTGGATCTCCCAGTCGCTGGCCGATTGTGCCAGCTCGCCCGAGCCCGCCAGCAGCAGGTGCACACCGACGCTGGCAAGATCGAGCAGGTCGGCGATGTCACCCAGCCCCAGGGCCTGGGCATCGTCCACCAGAAGCAACAGCGGACGGTCGTCCTGCCGATCCGTGACAACCGCCGGCCAGCCGGCATCCACGGCATCGAGCCCCAGCGCCTCGGCGAGCTGGTCACGTAGTGCGAAGGCGCCACCGGCAACCAGCGGCACCACCTGGTACTCCGTTACCAGGCGCTTTCCCAGCTCGGTCAGGAAGCGGGTCTTGCCGGCCCCGGCCGGGGCACGCAGGTAGGGTGTCGCTTCGGCATTGGCGACCAGGTGCACGAGCAACTGCATACGCTCGCGCCGCAGAGGGGTGTCGAAATAGTCGCCGACCTCAGTCATGGGCGAAGGAGGCCAGGGTGGCGTCGAGCACTTCCGGCGGGAAATCAGCAGAGACCAGGGCTCCCCCTATGCCCTTGAGCAGGATCAGGCGCAACTTTCCGCCGAGCACCTTCTTGTCCACCGCCATCAACTCGCGGAAGCGGTCCGGCCCCAGGGCGTCGGGGGGCCGATTCGGCAGGCCTGCCTGTTCGAGCACGCGGTCGACGCGCTCGCGGTCGTGCTCGTCCAGCCAACCGAGGCGGCGCGACATCTCGGCGGCCATGGCCATGCCAGCGCCGACCGCCTCGCCATGCAGCCACTCGCCATAGCCCATGCCGGTCTCGATGGCGTGCCCGAAGGTATGGCCCAGGTTGAGCAGGGCGCGCTGCCCGGCCTCGCGCTCGTCGGCGGCGACGATCACCGCCTTGTCGGCACAGGAGCGTTCGATGGCCTCAGCGAGCAGCGCCTTGTCGCGCGCCATGAGCGCCGGCAGGTTTCGCTCGAGCCAGGCGAAGAAATCGGCATCGTTGATCAGCCCGTACTTGATGACCTCGGCCATGCCGGCGGACAGCTCGCGGTCGGGCAGGGTATCGAGCGTCGCGGTATCGGCGATCACCGCGCGCGGCTGGTGGAAGGCGCCGATCATGTTCTTGCCCAGCGGGTGATTGACGCCGGTCTTGCCGCCGACCGATGAATCGACCTGCGAGAGCAAGGTGGTGGGTACCTGGATGAAGTCCACGCCGCGCTGGTAGGTGGCCGCGGCGAAGCCGGTCATGTCGCCCACCACGCCGCCACCGAGGGCGACCAGGGTGCAGCTGCGGTCGAACCGGGCCTCGAGCAGGGCGGTATAGATGCGATCGAGGATATCGAGGTTCTTGTACTGCTCGCCGTCGGGCAGGATGACCGTGGCCGTCTGGAAACCTGCGAGCGCCGGCATCAGGCGCTCCAGGTAGAAGGGCGCAACCGTCTCGTTGCTGACCACCATGACCTGGCGCCCACGAACATGGGGCGCCAGGTAGCGCGGATCGCCGATCAGGCCCTCACCGATATGGATGGGGTAGGCGCGCTCGCCCAGATCGACTTGCAGGTTGCGTACGGCCGACATGCTCGTCAAGGCTCTCCTCGGTGAAGCCACCTGGCGGCTCAGGTCACCAGATCGATGATCTCACGGGCGACCGCCCCCGCCGAACGGCCCTCGGTGGACACCGTATAGTCGGCGGTCTCCCGGTACAGGGGTTCGCGTTCGGCCATCAGTTCGCGCAAGCGACCCAGCGGATCCTCGGTCTGGATCAGGGGGCGCTTGCGATCACGATAGGTACGGTCGTACTGCTGTTCGGGCGAGCAGGCCAGATAGACCACGATGCCCCGCGCCGACAGGCGGTCGCGGTTGGCGGGCCGCAGCACTGCGCCGCCACCCGTGGCCAGCACCTGCTGGTCGATACGGGTGAGATCATCGATCACCCGTTGTTCGCGGTCGCGAAAACCTTCCTCGCCCTCGTATTCGAAGATGGTCGGGATATCCACGCCGGTACGGCGCTGGATCTCCTGATCGGTGTCCACGAAGTTCAGACCGAGCTGCGAGGCCAGGGTCTTGCCAACGGTGGTCTTGCCCGCCCCCATGGGGCCGATGAGAAAGATACGGTTCGGTTTTGCCATCCGACAGATATGCCAGAAACGGGCCGCGCAGGCAAGCGGCAAGCCGCCTGCCCGGCCCATCGAAAGGTGGGAATCAACGCAATGAAAGCGTGTCCTTGAGAATGCGCGGGGTGACAAAGATCAGCAGTTCGTTGTTCTGATCCTTCACCTGCTCCTGCTTGAAAGCCCAACCCACGTAGGGCAGGTCGCCGAAGAAGGGCACCCGGCCGATGTTGCGCGACTTGGTACGTTCGAACACGCCGCCGAGTACCACGGTCTCGCCGTTGTCGACCAGCACCGAGGTCTCCAGGGCCCGGGTGTCCACCGGCGGTACGCCCAGTACCGAGCGGGTGAAGTCCGGGTTGTCCTTGTTGACCTTGAGATCCATGATCACCCGGTCGTCCGGGGTAATGTGCGGGGTGACCTCGAGCTGCAACACGGCTTCCTTGAACGCCACGGCGGTCGCGCCGCTGGAAGTCGCCTGCTGGTAAGGGATCTCGACACCCTGCTTGATGACTGCCTTGTTCTGATCGGAGGTGATCACCCGCGGGCTGGAGATGATCTCACCCTTGCCCTCCTGCTGCATGGCGTTGAGCTCCAGGCGCAACAGGTGCGAACCGATCTTGCCCAGCACGAAGTTGATGGCGCCGCCGCTGCCCGCCGCCAGGGTCTGCGGCAGATTGACCAGCAGGTTCTCGTTGGTTCCGCCGGTCGAAATGATCGGCGTCCCTGTGATCGCCGTGGCGTCCAGGTCGCCCGCCAGGCCACCGCCAATCACCAGGGTGTTGTCGGTGGTACTGAGTTGGTTACGTCCGCTCAGGCCCAGCTTGACCCCCAGGTCCTTGGCGAAGTCGTTGTTGGCGATGACGATACGCGACTCGATCAACACCTGGCGCACCGGCACGTCGAGGTTGCCGATGAGCTCGCGGATCTCGCTGATCTTGGCCGCGGTGTCCTGCACCAGCAGCGAGTTGGTGCGCTCGTCGATGGTGACGTTGCCCCGCTCGGAGAGCAGCTTGTTTTCCTTGGACTTGAGCAGTGCGGCCAGGTCGGCGGCCTTGGCGTAGTTGATCTGGATGAGCTCGGAGCGCAGGGGAGCGAGCTCCTCGATCTGCTTCTGCGATTCGAGTTCCAGCTTCTCGCGCGCCGCGATCTCCTCGGTGGGTGCGACCAGGATGACGTTGTCGTTGCGGCGCATGGACAAACCCTTGGTCTTGAGGATGATGTCCATGGCCTGGTCCCAGGGCACGTTCTTCAGGCGCAGGGTGATACGACCGCCGACGCTGTCGCTGACCACCATGTTCAGGCCGGTGAAGTCGGCCAGCAGTTGCAGCACCGAACGCACCTCGATGTCCTGGAAGTTGAGCGACAGGCGCTCTCCCTCGTACACCTTGTGGCGCGCGCGACGCTCCTCGACCTCGGCCCGGGTCAACGCGCGGAACTCGACCGTGTAGGTGTCTTCAGCCTGGTAGGCCAGGTGTTCGAACTCACCCTGGGTGGCAATCACCAGCCGGGTGTTCTTGCCCTGCGGGCGGGCCACCACCTCGGTGACCGGGGTGGCGAAATCCCTCACGTCGAACACCCGGGCCAGTTCGGCCGGCAGGCGGGTACCCAGCAGGTCGAGCACGATCTTCTGGCCCTCCTGGCGCATGTCCACCACGATGGAGGGGTCGCTCAGCTTGATCTGGACCTTGCCCTCGCCCTCGGGGCCGCGTCGGAAATCGATGTTGAGAACCTGGGCGCCCCCGGCGGCCCTGGCTTGGCCGGCTGCGCTCGCAGTACCGTGATCCGTGGCCTTCATGGTGGCCACACCGCCGGAACCGCCGATATCGACCAGCAGGCGGTTGCCCTCGGAACGGATCTGGTGCGGTACCGACTCGACCAGGTTGACCACCACCCGGGTGCGATCGGCGGCCTCGATGGCAGCCACACTGCGTGCGACTCCGACGCCGATGGGCATCACCTTGCGCTTGAGCAGACTCCTGGTATTGGGCAGGTCGATGGCGATGCGCGCCGGGTTGTCGGTGGCAAAGGAAGGCGGTGCGGCAATGGGCTCGGCCAGGGTCATGACCACCTGGACCCGATTGCCCGGCAGGGTCACGAAACTGATGTCGCGGAGCTCGTTGGCCCAGAGTGCGCCCGACCAGCCTGCCAAGACGATGGTCAGCATACGACGTGTCTGTTGCGTGATGGATGGCATGAAACTCTCCTGATTACCCGCCTTCGACGACGAGGCTGACCGCAGCCTCGCGCTCCTGATATCCGGAACCGCTCTTTATCAGTTCCACCAGCTTTATCTTGTCTTCCGTGATCTCGACGATACGACCGTAGTTCTTGGCCATGTGATTGCCCGTGGTCACCCGGTGGATGGTTCCGTCGCTGGTCTTGACCAGTGCCCAGGTACGCCCCTCCTTTTCGAGGGTGCCCACCATGCGCAGACTGTCGAGCGGATAGGCCTCCAGCTCTTCCTTGCGCCGATTGAAGTCGGGGCGAATGCCGCTGTCGGCCACCGCCTCGGCCTCTTCCTCGGGATTGGTGTCCGGGGTGAAGGGGTCACGACGATCACCCGCGACGTAGAGATAGGTCTCGACCTCGGCCGGTTGCGGCGGCGGACTGATGCCGCTCGGCGGCCGCGCCTTGACCTCGGCCACATAGGCCTCGAGATCGGACAAGTCCCGGTTCGTGCAACCGGCGAGCAGACCTACCGAGATGAAAATTGCCAGCCAGCGCATCAACTGCCCTCCTCTTCATCCAGGTAGCGGTAGGTCTTGGCGGTGGCCTCGAGGATCAGCGGCTGCTTGCCCGGCTCTCCCTTCTTGTTGCCCGCACGGCGGATACTGAAGTTGTGCAAGGTCACGATGCGCGGCAGGGACACCAGGCCGCTGACGAAATCGCCAAACTCGTGATAACGGCCGCGCACCCGCAGCTTGATCGGCAGCTCGGCGTAGAACTCCTTGGGGATCTCGTTTTGCGGCTGGAACAACTCGAATTCGAGGCCGGCCGCCAACCCGGTCTGCGAGACATCGACCAGCAGGCCGGCAACCTCGGTCTTGTTGGGCAACTGGCGCAGCATGGCACCGAAGGATTCCTGCATCTCGGCCAGCTGGGCCTTGTAGGCATCCAGGTTGACGGCCTTGGCCTGCTTGATCTCGAACTGCTGGCGCAGTTCCTGCTCGGTCTGCTTGTGCCGGTCGAGTTGCAGGTACTGGTCCTCGATGTCGAAGAAATACCAGCCGAACGCGATCAGCGCACACAGCAGCAGGATCGTGATCGCCTTGACCAGGAGCGGCCACTCGCCGATGTTGCTGAAATCCAGTTCGTTGAGCTCGTCGAGCGTGATGACTTGTCGCCCTCCGCCTTGGGCACCACCTGCTGCATGGTCAGCGAGAATTCCGCCGCGCCCTGCTTACCGCCCTTCTGCTGAATGATGCGCAGCACCGGCTTGTCCAGCCAGGGGCTGGCCTCGATGTTGCGCATGTAGGCCGAGATCCGGGCATTGGATTCGGCCTTGCCCTGCACCGTGATGATCTTGCCGCGCTGCACCACGGAATCGAGATAGACGCCGTCGGGCAGCGTCGTGACCAGCTCGTCGAACAGGTGGACCACCAGCGGGCGCTGGCTCTGCAGACTGGCCACCACCTTCATGCGGGCGATCAGCTGCTTGCGGGTCTTCTCGAGATCACGGATCTCCCGGATCTGCTTGTTGACCCGGGCGATCTCCTGGCGCAGGTAGTTGTTGCGCTGTTCCTGGTATTCGATCAGCCCCTCGTTGTAACGATGCCAGAAGAACAGGCCGGCAGCGGTGACCAGGACGGCCAGCAATACGGCCATGCCGAACTCGCGCTTGCGCTGGGCCCGCAGTTTCTCGCGCCAGGGGAGCAGGTTGATATTCGCCATCAGTCGAAGCTCCTCAGGGCAAGGCCACAGGCGATCATCATCGCGGGGGCATCGTTACTGAGGGCCTGCGGCTTGACCCGGGGGCCCACCGACATGTTGGCCAGGGGATTGGCAATCATGGTCTCTATGCCCAGTCGTTCCTGCACCAGGTCCTCGATGCCGGCCACCGAGGCACAGCCACCTGCCAGCACGATCAGGTCCACGGCATTGTGGTTGCTGGCCGAATAGAAGAACTGGATGGAACGATTGACCTGCTGCACCATGGCCTCGCGGAAGGGTTCGAGTACCTCCGGGATGTAGTTGTCGGGCAGGCCGCCCTGGCGCTTGGCCATGCCAGCTTCTTCCATCGACAGGCCGTAGCGGCGCTGGATCTCCTCGGTGAGCTGACGTCCACCGAAGTTCTGTTCACGGGTGTAGATGACGCGATTGTCGTAGAGCACATCGAGGGTGGTCGTGGTGGCGCCGATGTCCGCCACCGCCACCACCAGGTCTTCGCCACCGTTGGGCCACTGGTCGGCGAGCTGGCCGCAGGCCCGCTCCATGGCATAGGCCTCGACGTCCACCACTTCGCAGATCAGCCCGGCCAGGTCCAGCGCCTCGACCCGGGCATCGACGTTCTCGCTGCGCGAGGCGGCCAGCAGCACATCGACCATCTCGGGGCTCTTCTCCGAGGGCCCGAGGATCTGGAAGTCGATGTTCACTTCCTCGAGCGGGTAGGGGATGTGCTGATCGGCCTCGAGTTCGATCTGGGTCTCCATCTCGCGCTCGGACATGGAGGCCGGCAGGGTGATGACCTTGGTGATGACCGCCGAACCGGAAACCGCGACCGCCGCATGCCGGGTGCGAGTGCCGGCCCGCTTGAGCGTCTTGCGGATGGTTTCGCCCACGGCCTCGACATCCGCGATGTTCTTTTCCACCACGGCGGAGGGGGGTAGCGGCTCCACGGCATAGCTCTCGACGCGGTAACGCACACCTCCACGCCCGCTGTGCTGACTGAGTTCCAGCAACTTGACGGCCGTGGAGCTGATATCCAGCCCCAGCATGAGAGGCTTCTTTCTGGAGAACAGTCCCATCAGTAGTTGTTCCAGCGTCCTTTGGATGACCCGCCGGGCCTATGTGGGCCAGTGTAGCGGCTCTTCGGAGGATTTTCTTTAAAAATTTGGCTTAAGCTTAAGTATATAGCTTAAAGCCAGTTTTTTGTGAAATGGTGCCGGCTTTTCACTTTCAGCAACCAACGTTGCGCTTGTCTCCCGCTCACGACAACGCCTGGCAACGAGGCAATGTTAATATACCGCCCCCATCCTGCCCGGCTTTCATCCTGATCTGTGACCAAACGCATGTCCTGGCTGAAGAAACTGCTCAAGTACGGCCTTGTCCTGTCGCTCGTCGGTGCCATTACCGGCGCGATCGCCGTGTTCGCGGCCTACCGCTATATCGAGCCGGACCTTCCGGACATCGAGGCACTGCGCGAGGTCAGGCTGCAGGTGCCGCTGCGCGTGTACAGCGCCGACGGCCAGCTGATTGCCGAGTTCGGCGAGAAGCGACGCACCCCGGTGCGCTACGAGCAACTGCCCACGCGGCTGGTGCAGGCGATCACCGCCGCCGAGGACGCTGCCTTCTTCAGCCACCCTGGCGTGGATCCACGCGGCCTGCTGCGCGCCGGCATCAAGCTGATCCTCACCGGCAAGCGCGCCCAGGGCGGCAGTACCATCACCATGCAGGTGGCGCGCAACTTCTACCTGTCGCGCAAGAAGACCTATCTGCGCAAGCTCTACGAGATCTTCCTCGCCCTGCGTATCGAGCAGGAGCTGAGCAAGGAAGAGATTCTCGAGCTGTATCTCAACAAGATCTATCTCGGCCACCGCGCCTACGGGGTGGCCGCCGCCGCCCAGGTGTACTACGGCAAGCACCTCGACGAGCTGACCCTGCCCGAGATCGCCATGATCGCCGGACTGCCCAAGGCTCCCTCGGCCTACAACCCGTTGTCCAACCCACCGCGTGCACTGACCCGCCGCAACTATGTACTCGGCCGCATGCGCGAACTGGGCTACATCACCGAGCAGGAATACACCGAAGCGGTGAACGCACCGATCACCGCCCGGCGCTATGCCCCGGACATCCAGGTCGAGACTCCCTACGTGGCCGAACTGGTCCGCGCACGCATGGTCGAGCGCTTCGGCGATGCCGCCTACACCAGCGGCATCGAAGTCCACACCACCCTGTCCGCCAAGGCCCAGGCCGCCGCCAACCGCGCCCTGCGGCGCGCCCTGCACGCCTATACCGAACGCCACGGCTACCGTGGCCCGCTGGCGCACGTCGATGCGGTTCCCGATGAACCCGAGGCACGCGATGTCCTGCTCGCCGAGCAGCCGCATGTCGGCGAGGCCCGGCCGGCACTGGTGGTGGCCGTGGAGAAGCGCCACGCCGCCCTGTACCTGGAAGGCGGCGAGGAGATCGAACTGCCCTGGCAGGGCATGGACTGGGCACGCCGCAAGCTCGGGAAACAGCGCCTCGGCAAGCCCCCGCGCAAGGCGGCCGAGGTCGTTACAGCCGGTGACATCGTGCTGGTGCGCCCGGCGCGCGACCGCAAGGGCAAGCCCTACTGGCGCCTGACCCAGTTCCCCAAGGTCTCCGGCGCACTGATCTCGCTGCGTGCCCGTGATGGCGCCATGCTCGCCCTGGTCGGCGGCTACGACTACTACCGCAGCAAGTTCAATCGCGTCACCCAGGCGAAGCGACAGCCCGGCTCCGGCTTCAAGCCCTTCATCTATTCAGCGGCACTGGAGAAGGGCTTCACCCCGGCAACGCTCATCAACGACGCCCCGGTGGTGTTCGACGACCCGGCCCTGGAGGGTGCCTGGCGACCCGAGAACTACTCCGGAAAGTTCTTCGGACCGACCCGCCTGCGCTGGGCACTGACCAAGTCCCGCAACCTGGTCTCCATCCGCATCCTGCGCAGCATCGGCGTGGACTATGCCCTGCGTTACAGCCGCCGCTTCGGCTTCGACCCCGACCGACTGCCGCACAACCTGTCGCTGGCCCTGGGCAGCGCCAGCGTAACCCCGTTGCAGATGGCGCGCGGCTACGCGGTGCTGGCCAATGGCGGCTTCCTGGTGCAGCCCTACCTGGTGGCGCGCATCGTGCGCAACGGCGAGACGGTGTTCGAGGCACAGCCGCTCGAGGCCTGCCCCGACTGCCCCTACAAGGAGCTGCCCGAACCACTCGACGGCGAGGGCCTGGACCATGCCCCGCGCACCATCACCCCGCAGAACCGTTACCTGATGTACTCCATGATGCAGGACGTGATCCGGCAGGGCACGGCCGTGCGCGCGCGGGTGCTGGGCCGCGAGGACATCGCCGGCAAGACCGGCACCACCAACGACCAGCGTGATGCCTGGTTCAACGGCTACAACCAGTCGATCGTGGCCAATGTCTGGGTCGGTTTCGATGACAATCGCAAGCTCGGTCGCGGCGAGGTAGGCGGCCGCGCGGCCCTGCCGGCCTGGATCGACTACATGCGTGAGGTACTGGCCAACACCCCGGACCGGTCACCCGAGATGCCCGAGGACATGGTGGTGGTACGCATCGACCCCAAGACCGGGCAGCGCGCCCCGGCAGACACGCCGGATGCCATCTTCGAAACCTTCCGCAAGGGCAACGAACCGGAGGAAGCCTCGGCAGACGGCCCGCTAGTGCCGGGAGGCGCCGGCGACCCGGCGGGCAACACCCAGCCACTGGACCTGTTCTGATTCCGGGTCGTGCCGCGACGACTAGCTCAGTCGCGGCGCTCCTCCAGCGGCACGTAGTCGCGCCGGTCCGCGCCGACGTAGAGTTGGCGGGGTCGGCCGATGCGGTGCTTGGGATCGTCCCACATCTCCATCCAGTGACTCACCCAGCCGGCGGTGCGCGCGATGGCGAACATCACGGTGAACATGCTCTCGGGGATGCCCAGCGCGCGGTAGATGATGCCGGAGTAGAAATCCACGTTGGGATACAGGCCGCGCTCCAGGAAGTACTCGTCGTGCAGGGCGCGCTCTTCCAGGCGCCGCGCCAGTTCGAACAGCGGGTTGTTGCTGTCGGCCAGTTTCTCGAGTACCTGCAGGCAGACCTCGCGGATGATTCGCGCGCGAGGATCGTAGTTCTTGTACACCCGGTGGCCGAAGCCCATCAGACGGAAGGGGTCGTCCTTGTCCTTGGCCTTGTCGAGGTACTTGTCGATCTGGCTGGCGTCGCCGATCTCCTCGAGCATGCGCAGCACCGCCTCGTTGGCTCCGCCGTGCGCCGGCCCCCACAGCGAGGCCACACCCGCGGCGATGCAGGCAAAGGGGTTGGCGCCGGAGCTGCCGACCAGGCGTACCGACGAGGTGGAGGCATTCTGCTCGTGATCGGCATGCAGGATGAACAGCAGATCCAGCGCACGCTCGGCCAGCGGGTCCACGCAATAGGCCTCGCAGGGCCGGCCAAACATCATCTGCAGGAAGTTGCCGACATAGCTCAGATCGTTGCGCGGATACATCACCCGCTCACCGACGTTGTGCTTGTAGGCCGCCGCCGCGATGGTCGGCATCTTCGCCACCAGCCGGTGCGCCGCCAGCTCGCGGTGCTGCGGGTCGTTCATGTCGATCGAGTCGTGATAGAAACCGGACAGTGAACCGACCACGCCCACCATCATGGCCATGGGATGGGCGTCGTAGTGGAAGCCCTCGAAGAACCGTAGCAGCGACTCGTTGATCATGGTGTGGTGGGTGATCTTGCAGACATAGTCGTCGAGCTGCTCGCGGGTCGGCAGCTCGCCGTACATCAGCAGGTAGGACACCTCGAGAAAGGTCGATTCCGCCGCCAGCTGCTCGATGGGATAGCCGCGATAACGCAGGATGCCCTTGTCACCGTCGATGTAGGTGATGGCGCTGCTGCAACTGGCGGTGGACAGAAAGCCGGGATCGTAGGTGAACACACCGGCATCACGGTACAGACCAGCGATGTCCACCGCGTCCGGACCCACCGTGCCGGAATGTACCGCCAGCTCGATCTTGTCCTCGCGATCGCTGAAACTCAGCCAGGCTTTCTTGTCGGCCATCTCGATCCTCCACGGTTCTTTCCGGACGGCGAAGCCTATCACAGTCCCCCGTCCCCTTCCGGGCGCCCCACCCGGCAACAAAAGCGGTAAAAGGCGTGCTCCTCAGCCACCCGGCAACGGCGGCAGGCGCTCGATGTCGGCGCGCACCCCGGCGGCCGAGGCAGCAAAGGCCGCCTGCTCCTGCGCATTCAGGCCCAGGTCCACGATATAGGTCAGTCCGCTGCGATCGAGCACGCAGGGCACTCCCATGGCGATGTCGCGCTCGCCGTACTCGCCTTCCAGAATGGCCACGCAGGGCAGCAGCCGCCGGCGGTTTCGGGCGATGGCATCGACCATCTCGGCCACGGCTGCGCCGGGCGCGTCGTAGGCGCTGGAGATCTTGCGCAGGGAAAGGATCTCGGCACCGCCGTCACGGGTGCGCTGCACGATCTCCTCGAGCCGGTCCTCTTCGAGGAAATGACTCACCGGGACACCGTTGACGGTACAGAAACGTGCCACCGGCACCATGGCATCACCATGGCCGCCGAGCACGATGGTGGTGATGTCGCGCACCGAGAAACCCGTCTCCATGGCAATGAAAGCGGCCATGCGCGAGGCATCCAGTACGCCCGCCTGGCCCAGTACCCGCGCGCGCGGCCAGCCGGTGCGCGTCCAGGCACGCCAGGTGAGCACGTCCACCGGGTTGGTGACCATGATGATGACCGCCTCGGGCGCGTACCGCAGCACATCATCGACGATGCCGTCGATGACCTTGACGTTGACCTCCAGCACGTCCGAGCGTGACATGCCCGGCTTGCGCGGCACCCCGGCGGTGATCACCACCAGGTCGGCGCCGGCCATCGCGGCCGGATCGTTGCTGCCGGTCACCCGGGTATCGAAACGGAACAGGGGCGCGGTCTGCGCGATGTCCAGCGCCACCCCCTGGGGCGCGTCCTCGCGGATGTCGATCAGCACCACTTCGCGGCAGGTCTCCTGCTCGGCGAGGATCTGCGCGGTGGTCTCGCCCACGCGTCCTGCACCCACGATGGCAACCTTCTGCATGCTGACCTCCTGCTCTTCAGACCGGCGCGACGCGCCATTTCCTTCAAATCTAGCAGGCAGTCGACAGGGCGGGATGAGATTCTTCAATGCATATCCCGGCGCGGGGACACATCGACCGCGAGGTCACGAAGCCGAAAGTTCGCGGCGGGGACGCCGCTCCTGCTGGCAGAAGGCCCGTCCTCGGGCCGAACCTTCCGCCGCGGCCACAAGCAGCGGTTATAACGCCGGGTAATACGCCGGCCAGTCGCCGCGCGCCACGCCGGTTTCGATGGCGGCACGCGCCACGGCCGGCGGGACCACCTCGCGCAGGCGCGGATCGAAGGGCTTGGGCAGGATGTAGTCAGGGCCGAACGCCAGGGAATCCAGGTCGTAGGCGTCGAGCACCGCCTGCGGCACCGGCTCGTGGGTCAGCTCGCGCAGGGCCTGGGCGGCGGCAATCTGCATGGCCTCGTTGATGCGGCTGGCGCGCACATCCAGCGCTCCACGGAAGATGAAGGGGAAGCCCAGCACATTGTTGACCTGGTTCGGGTAATCGGACCGCCCGGTGGCCATCACCAGGTCGTCGCGCACCTCGCGCGCGATCTCGGGGCGGATCTCCGGCACCGGGTTGGAGAGAGCGAACACCACCGGGCGTTCGGCCATGGAGGCGAGCATGCCGCGGGTGACCAGGTCGGGGCCAGAGACCCCGATAAACACGTCCGCCCCTTCCATGGCGTCTTCCAGGGTGCGGCGGTCGGTCTCGGCAGCGACGCCGAACTTGTAGGGATTGAGATCCTCGCGCCCGGTGTGGATCACGCCCTTGCGATCGACCACCAGGATATTGTTGCGGTGCGCGCCCATGGCGATCAGCAGGCGTACCGCAGCGATGCCGGCCGCACCCGCGCCGAGCACCACCATGCGCGCTTCGCCCAGGGACTTGCCCTGCAGTTCCAGTGCATTGAGCAGGCCGGCGGCGATGATGATGGCGGTGCCGTGCTGATCGTCGTGAAACACCGGGATGTCGAGCTGCTCGATGAGCGCCTGCTCGATCTCGAAGCAGTGCGGAGCGGCGATGTCCTCGAGGTTGATGCCGCCGAAGGTCGGCGCGATGCGGCGCACCGTGTCGATGAATTCCTGCGGGGTCTCGGCCTGGACCTCGATGTCGAACACGTCGATGTCGGCGAAGTGCTTGAACAGCACCCCCTTGCCCTCCATCACCGGCTTGCCGGCCAGGGCGCCAACCCGGCCCAGGCCCAGCACCGCGGTGCCGTCGGTGATCACGGCCACCAGGTTGCCCTTGGCGGTATAGCGATAGGCATCCTCGGGATTCTCGGCGATGCGGCGCACCGGCTCGGCCACCCCCGGGGTGTAGGCCAGCGAAAGATCGCGCGCGGTCTCGGCCGGCTTGGTCACCTCGACCGAAATCTTCCCCGGGCGGGGTTCGGCGTGATAGGTCAGCGCGGCCTGGTTGATCTCGAAATCGGCGTCTTGCGGATCGGCGGAGTGGGTCATGAGCGGGCTCCCGCAACAAAGTAAGAGGTCTGGAGAAGGCTCAGAATAGCAAAAGGCGCCGCGAGGGCGCCCTTGGCTTTATCAATGCTGCGCGCCCACCGGCAGTGGCCGGCAGGTATCGGTTCAGCGGCCGAAACGCTTCTTGAACTTGTCCACGCGGCCGGCCGTGTCCATGATCTTCTGCTGGCCCGTGTAGAAGGGGTGGCAGGCCGAACACACTTCCACGTGCAGCTCGTCCTTCTCATACGTCGAGCGCGTGCCGAAGGCGTTGCCGCAGCTGCAGGTCACCTTCACATCGTGATAATCGGGATGGATGTCCGCTTTCATTTCCGTCTCCGGCCACTCGGCCAAAACTCTGTTGCTGGGGTGTTGCCGACAGCGCCACCAAACCGGCAGGCTGGGCGAAAGGCCGCGTAATCTACTACAGTGATCGATCCCTTGCAAGGGCCTCACGCCCCGAAAGCAGGGCCGGGTTCAGTAGCGCGCCCCGCGCTGCTCGGCGACGCGCGCGAACGAAAGCACCTCGGCGCGCCGACCGCCGTCCACCTCTCGGCCCTGCAGCAGGCCACTCAGGCCATCGAGCCGGTCGCGCAAGCCTCCACGACCGAGCAGGCTGTCCCACATCATGCGCGAAAGACGCAGGCAGGCGGCCATGGGAGTGCGTGCCAGCCGGCGCTCCTGGTCGATACGCCATTGCAGGCGGCGCAGGCGGGCCTGGTGTTCATCGGGGACACTCTCGATATAGGCTTCGATGGCCGCCAGGCGCAGTTTCTCGAAGGCCGCCGGGTCTTTCTCGGCCAGCGCGACCCACTCGGCGAAGTCCTTCCCCGCGATATCTGTCGTTTTCATCCCGCTCACCCTCAAGTCTTGCCCCGGGCGGCCGATACATGGCGGTTCTGCCCGATCTCAGAGGTAAAGCTAGCACAGCAAAAGGGGGCTTGTCTTCGCGAATTAAAAGACGCGCTTCGGGACGCCGATTCCCATCATTTCCTTTGTACAATCAGCCAGTTACGTCACCAGCCTCCTGGGTGTCGGTTTTCTGGCGCCAGCAGACCCGACCAGCAGGATCAACAATCTGTCGCAAGCGGTCGAGACGTACCTCGCAGCGACCTCCGGACGTATCGAGCACCAGGTATTCGACACCATCGCGCACGCGCAGGTCCAGCAGCCGTCCCTCGCAGGCAGTCTCGCCGGCGTGCCCGAGCCAGTACACCCAACCGCGGAAGCTGTGCATCACCAACTGTTCCAGCTCACTGTGCACGGCGCAGGCGATGGGCCGATATCGGTCATTCGTCGTCACGTCGCACCTCCAGTCGCCAGTCATCGCCTTCCGGTCGCCACCACAGTTCGATGGGCCGACAGCAGACCGCACAGTCCTCGATATAGCGCTGCTCGCCGGCAGAGCGGTCCACCCACAGCTCCAGCGGCTCGCCGCAATAGGGACAGCAGATACTGGTCATCTCCAGGCCACTCATTCACCGACCTCGAACAGCAACAGCAGATCGTCGAGAAAACGCCGGCCCAGCGCGGTGGGGCGCAGCACGGCCGGATCGTCCTCCAGCAGCCCGCGGGCCCGCGCCTGCGCCAGCGGTGTCTCGATCACCGCCAGCGACAGGCCTGTGCGCTCGCGGAACAGGGTTGCAGGCACCCCCGAGTGGAGCCGCAGGGCGTTCATGAGGAACTCCAGAGGCAATTCATTTGCCGATAGTATGCGCTCACTTCCTGACGCCGCGGGGGCAGCCAGGTAATCGCGCGGATGGCGAGGGCGGCTGTAGCGCCGCACCCGGCCGTCGGGCGCGCTGAGCTTCCCGTGCGCGCCAGCGCCGATGCCCAGATAGTCACCGAAGGTCCAGTAATTGCGATTGTGCCGCGCCGCCCGCCCCGGGCGCGCATGCGCCGAGATCTCGTACTGGCGGAATCCGGCCCCGGCCAGCAGCGCCAGTCCGGCCTCCATGATGTCACCAACCGTATCGCCGTCGGGCAGCGCCGGCGGCCGGGCATGAAACAGGGTGTTGGGCTCGAGGGTGAGCTGGTACCAGGACAGGTGCTCGGGCGCCAGCGCCAGCACCGCGTCCAGGTCCGCCAGCGCGGCCTGCAGATCCTGTCCCGGCAGGCCGTACATGAGATCCAGGTTGAGGTTGTCGAAACCGGCCGCCCGCGCCCAGCCCACTGCCTGGCGGGCCTCGGCGGCATCGTGCACCCGGCCGAGCGCACGCAGACGCTGGTCGTCCAGGCTCTGCACCCCGATCGACAGGCGATTCACCCCCGCCGCCCGGTAGTCGGCGAACCGCGCCGCCTCGGCCGTGCCGGGATTGGCCTCCAGCGTGATCTCGGCAGCGTCCGTCAGATCCAGCCGCGCTGCGATCCCCTCCAGCAGCCGCCCGATCGCCGCTCCCGAGAACAGACTGGGCGTACCACCACCGATGAACACTGTCTCCACCGCACGACCCGCGACCCGCGGCGCCTGCACATCCAGATCGGCGAGCAGGGCATCGACATACTCGGCCTCTGGCACCTCGCCGCTGACCGCATGCGAATTGAAATCGCAATAGGGGCACTTGCGGAGGCACCAGGGGATGTGCACGTACAGGCCCAGCGGCGGCGGGATCACGACCCCCTCCCGGCCGCCGCCAACAGGGGACGGCCGCTGAGAAGGACTCACAGCAGGCTGAGGTTGGCGTAGGCGACTACCAGCCACTTGGCGCCGACACCTTCGAAATTGACCTGAACGCGTGCGCCGTTGCCCTGACCCTCGGCATTGAGCACCACGCCCTCGCCGAACTTCGGGTGGCTGACACGCTGGCCCAGAGCGAAGCCGGTGACCTCGCGCGCCGCATCCAGCGAACCGCCGGCCGGTCTCCAGGGACGATTCACCTGCGGGCGAGCGCGCACCTCTTCGACCAGGTCCGACGGGATCTCGCGCAGAAAGCGCGAGGGCAGGGGGTAGGTGTCATCCCCATGCAGGCGCCGGCTCTCGGCGTGGGTGAGCCAGAGCTGGCGCATGGCGCGGGTCATGCCCACGTAGCACAGGCGGCGCTCTTCCTCGAGGCGTTGCGGATCCTCGGCGGACATGCTGTGCGGGAACAGGCCCTCCTCCATGCCGCCGATGAATACCAGCGGAAACTCCAGGCCCTTGGCCGAGTGCAGGGTCATCAGCTGCACCGCGTCCTCCCACTGGTCGGCCTGGTTGTCGCCGGCCTCCAGCGAGGCGTGCGCCAGGAAGGCATCCAGTTCGCCCATCTCCGCCTCGGCCTCGGGGAGCTCGAACTGGCGCGCCGCATTGATCAGTTCCTCGCGGTTCTCGATGCGGTCCGGCCCCTTGCCGTCGCGCGACTTCTCGAAGTGCTCGCGCAGGCGCACGCGTGCGAGCAGGGTCTCGACCCGTTCGGCCAGATCGAGCATCGCCGTCTCGGCGGCGATCTCCTCGATCAGTTCCAGGAAACCGCACAGGGCACCGGCGGCACGCGTGCTCATGGCGCCGCCGCGCAGCAGGTCCTCGCTGGCCACCCACAGCGAGCAGCCGAAGTCGCGGGCATGGTTGCGGATCGCCTCCAGCGTCTTGGCGCCGATGCCGCGCGGCGGCTGGTTCACCGCACGCTCGAAGGAAGGGTCGTCGTGGCGGTTGGCCAACAGACGCAGGTAGGCGAGCGCGTCCTTGATCTCGGCACGCTCGAAGAAACGCAGACCACCATAGACACGGTACGGAATGCCGGTCTGGATCAGCGCCTCTTCGAACAAGCGTGACTGCGCGGTGGTGCGGTAGAGGATGGCGATCTCGCGTCGCGCCAGCCCCTGCTCGCTCGCTTCGGCGATGCGATCCACGACGAAGCGCGCCTCGTCGGTCTCGTTGAAGGCGGCATACACGCGGATCGGCTCGCCCTCGGCGTCCTCGGTCCACAGTTCCTTGCCCAGGCGGCCGGGGTTGTTGGCGATCACCGCATTGGCCGCGCGCAGGATGTTGCCGGTCGAACGGCAGTTCTGTTCCAGGCGGACCAGCCGGGCATTGGGGTAGTGCTTCTGGAAATCGAGGATGTTCTCCACCCGCGCGCCGCGCCAGCCATAGATGGACTGATCGTCGTCACCGACCACGAACAGCCGGTCATCAGTGCCGGCGAGCAGGCGCAGCCAGGCGTACTGGATGGCGTTGGTGTCCTGGAACTCATCGACCAGCACCGCGCCAAAACGCTCGCGGTAGTGTTGCAGGATGTCCGGCCGGTCGCGCCACAGTTCGTGCGCACGCAGCAAAAGCTCGGCAAAGTCCACCACCCCGGCACGCCGGCAGGCCGCCTCGTATTCGCGGTAGATGGCGATCAACTGACGCTGGTAGGGATCGCCTCCGTCGTCGAGGTGCTCGGCGCGCAGCCCTTCGTCCTTGTTGTGATTGATGAACCACTGTACCTGGCGCGGCGGCCATTTGTGCTCGTCGAGGTTCATCTCGCGCACGAGGCGGCGCACCAGGCGGAACTGGTCGTCGGCGTCGAGGATCTGGAAACCCTGCGGCAGGCTGGCGTCTTCCCAATGTGCACGCAGCAGGCGATGCGCCAGGCCATGGAAGGTGCCGATCCACATGCCACCGGCGGGCTGGCCGAGCAGGGACTCGATACGTCCACGCATCTCGCGCGCGGCCTTGTTGGTGAAGGTCACCGCGAGGATGTTCCAGGGCGAGAAACCCTCGACCTGCAACAACCAGGCGATACGGTGCACCAGCACCCGAGTCTTGCCCGAGCCGGCACCGGCGAGCACCAGCATACTGCCAGGCGGCGCGGTGACCGCCTCGCGCTGCGCCTCGTTGAGGCCATCGATGATGGGTGTGACATCCATGGCTTCATTGTACCGGAGCTGACTGTGGCATATCGCGCCCCACCGGGAAATCACCGGCCGTGCTCCGTGCAGCCCCGGATTGCCCGGTGGCAACTTCAAGTTTCGCCTGGTCTGGCCGATACTTTGCCGAGAAGGCGCGATAACAACGACTGGAACCAACGGAATTATGAAACACCTCCTGCCCGCGCCGAGACTGTTGATGCTGGCGCTTGTCCTGTACTCGACCAATGTCCTGGCCGCACGTTGCACCGAGACTCACCCCTGCCTGTTTGGGGTGTTTCCGCATACCGGCACGGCCCAGCTGAGGGATACCTATTCAGTAGTGGCCGAGGATCTGTCCCTCACATTGGACACCCCGGTCCATCTGGCCTCGGGCCCTGTCGGTGGTGGCTTTCGCAAAATGCTGGACCAAGGGGAATGGGATATCGCCCTGGTGGGACCGGGCAACTTCATCCTGCACGCACAACCCGCTGGTTACTTGCCCATAGCCTCCACCGGACGCCAGATCATCTATCAGCTCACAACCCTGGCAGAACGACAGATCCGGACACCGAAACAGTTGCGCGGACACCGACTCGGCACCATGCTGCCGGATTCCAGCACCTGGCTGGTCACCATGGACCTACTCGAACAATACCACCTGGCACCCGCCAGGGATGTGGAGATCGTTCATTTTTCATCTCAGCGTGGTTGCCTTCACGCCCTCGTGATCGGGCGGGTCGAAGCATGCGTACTGGCCCGCCCGATCTTTCGTATCCTGCAACAGCAATATCAGGCCCGCTTTCTCATTCTTGCCGAAACACCGGAATATGCCGGACCACTCTACGTGGTGCACCCCAATCTGTCTGAATCACTGCGCCAGCGCATTGCCGACTACCTGCAGTCCCGGCCTGGCACAGGTCCGGTCAACCTGTCCGCACTCGACCCCTACCGGGAGATTGTCCGGCGACTGGGAAGGTTGTCCCCATGAAGATCCGCTGGTGGCACTCGCTGCGCCTGCGCATCGCCCTGGTCATCTTCCTGCTCGAAGCCGTGCTGCTGATCGTGGTGCTGTGGGAGACACAATCTCATGCCCTGTTCCGGGCCCGCCAGCTGATCCAGGAACAGGACGATATCGCACTGGCCCTGCTGGCCGCGGACGCTGAGCAAGCCATGATGACCCTGGCCTACGACCATCTGACCGATCTATTTCGCCAGGCCGCCGCCAAGGCACACATCGATGATATCGTGCTCACCGATGAACGTGATATCGTCCTCGCCAGCAGCGATGCAGCGCTATTGGGACGATCCTCGCTCAGCTCGCCCGACACCCCCGGTCACTACTCAAGCGCCTTGTCATTTGAAAACCCCTGGTGGTGAAACCGGTCTGCTACGGATCGTATTTTCCGACGACCGCCTGACACAGGTCTATCGTGAATCCTTGCGTCTTGGTCTTGCTATCGGCCTCTTCGGAATGCTGATCATTGCACTGGCAGGCATCGGCCTCGGACATCTGCTCACCCGGCGTCTCGACCGCCTCACCCGGCAGGCCGAAGCGATTGCTTCAGGCCACGATATCCGACCCGTGGTAATCGACGGCGCCGACGAGATCACCGCCCTGAGTCAGGCCTTCAACCACATGGTCAGAACCCTGGACCGCCACGCCCGGCGCATGAAACGCATGGCATATCAGGACCCTCTGACCGGCCTGGCCAACCGCCGGGCCTTCCGGCAGTGCCTGGAACGCGCGCTCAGCAGCGCGCAACACTATCAGATCCGGCATACCCTGATGTACCTCGATCTCGATCACTTCAAACAGGTCAATGACCGTTGCGGCCATGAAGCTGGCGATCGCCTGCTCGCGGAGCTCTCGGCGCTTCTGCGCAAGACCCTGCGCCTGCGTGACACAGTCGCCCGGCTTGGGGGCGACGAATTCGGAATACTGCTCGATCGCACGAGCCTGGAAGAAGCCCGGCAGGTCGCCGAGAAGCTGCGGCGTGCCATTGCCAACCTCCGTTTCCGCGCCTGCGGACAGGTTTTTCGTGTGGGTGTCAGTATCGGTCTGACGGAGGTCACGAGCGACATTCAAGATATCGAGCATCTGCTCAGACTGGCCGACCAGGCCTGCTATGCCGCCAAGGAAAAAGGGCGCAATGCGATCGTCGCCGCCCATCATGGGGACACCGACACTGGCGTACAGCTGACCTGACCCCCTCCAAGCCTTGTGCCGAAGGACTGCATGTGGGCCTTTGTCCCATATTCGAGATCACGACGGACCGCAACGCCCATCGTCTGTGATCGACGTCACCGGATGTCCGTTTTCAGACTGGACTTTTGCCTGACAGGCCGTCCAGAATGAGTGGATGGACTCTAGCCAAGAAGCCACCGAAAAGGATCCACCCCTGATCCTGGTGGTCGACGACGACACCGACCACCTGATCCTGGTACAGCGCTGGCTGATCCAGGCGGGCTACCTCGTCGATGGCGCCAGCCAGGGGCGGCAGGCGCTTGCACGCATCGAGCGCCAGCGGCCCGACATGGTCATCACCGACCTGTTCATGGACGAGATGGACGGCCTGGCCCTGATCGAGCAGATCCACCAGCGCGATCCACTGCTGCCCATCATCATGGTCAGCGGACAGGCCGATATCGCACATGCCGTGGAGGCCACACGGCGTGGCGTGGTGGACTTCCTGGTCAAGCCGGTAGACCGGGAAACACTACTGACGCAGGTCGCCGAGACCCTCCAGCTCGGCGCCCCTGGCTCCATTGGGCGGTCGGACTTCTGTTCTCGCTGTATTCACCGATCGACCAGCACCAGCGAACTGCTCGAACGCGCGCGGCAGGCGGCGGCCAGCGAGACCCCCGTGCTGATTACCGGCCCCACCGGAAGCGGCAAACAGATGATCGCCGAGTGCCTGCACCATGCCAGTGCACGCGCCGACAAGCCCTTCGTGGCCCTGCGCTGTGGCGCCCTGCCCGAACGCCTGCTGGAATCCGAACTGTTCGGGCATGTCACAGGCGCCTTCACCGGGGCTACCGAAGACCATCGCGGCCTGTTGCAGACGGTCCAGGGTGGAACCCTGGTCCTCAAGGACATCGACGAGTTGCCGCTGTCGGCGCAGACCCGCCTGTTGCAAACCGTGGAAGAGATGCAGGTTCGTCCGCTCGGCGGCGACCGCGCCTTCCCCACCGACGTGCGCATCATCGCCACCACCCGGGTCGATCTCGGCGAGGCCGTGCAGAACGGACAGTTCCGCGAAGACCTCTACTACCACCTCAAGGTGATCCCGCTACAAGTGCCCAGCCTGGCCGAACGGCGTGAGGACATCCCCGCGCTGGCCGAGCACTTTCTCGACGAACTGGCCCGCGAGGGCGAGACGCCCAAGCGCTTCGCCCCGGATGCCCTGCGCCTGCTCATCGGCGCCGACTGGCCCGGCAACGTGCGCCAGCTGCAGAACGTGGTGGCGCATTGTCAGGCGATGACACCGGGCGACATCATCCCCGAGACCATGGTGACCGAAGCACTCGAGGGGCTTTCCACCACGCCACCGACTTTCGATGAGGCGCGGGCAGCCTTCGACCGGCGCTATCTCTCGAGTCTGCTGCGCGCAACCAACGGCAATGTCACCAACGCCGCCCGCCTGGCGGGCCGCAACCGCACCGAGTTCTACAAACTGCTGCGTCGTCACCGACTCGAGCCAAAGGACTACCGGCAGGGCTGAGACTTCTGCGTCGTGGAAACACAACGCTCCGCGGTCATCCTCTCGGCAAGCAATTTGCGACAATACGGCGCTTACTACCGCAATGGCACAAGGACTGCTATGAAACCGCGCATACTCATTGTCGAAGATTCCCTTTCTCAGCGCCAAACCGTTTGCCGTCAGCTGGCACGCTGCCATTTCGACCCGGTGAGCGCAGAAAACGGGCTGGAGGCCCTTCGGCTGGCGCGGATGCAGCCACCAGAACTGATCCTGATGGACATCGATATGCCTGAACTCGACGGTCTTGATACCTGTCGCGAGCTGCAACGGGATCCCTTGACCCGCCATATTCCTGTCGTCATGCTGTCGTCCTGTACCGAGAAATCCTGTCAGCTTCGCGCACTGATGCGCGGCGCCATCGCCTACCTGACCAAGCCCGTGACCCGGGCGCAGCTGTGCCATACAATGACGCGTTGCCTCTTGCAACCACCGACCTGGTTTGTCAGCGAAGCCTGACGCGAAGACCAAAGACTATGGCCAGAAAAGCAGACTCATCGCAGGAAAATACCACCAGCGCACCTGCCGATACCATGCAGCAGGTGCGCGAACTGCTGTTTGGCGAATACCAGCGGCAGGTCGAGGCCCGACTGGACAAGGTCTCCTCCGACCTGGAGCGGCTGCGACAGGACACAGAACACGAGCGTTCTGCTCTCGAGCAGCTGCTGGCGCAACGTATCGAGCAACTCGACGAGCAGACCGGCACCGACCTCGAGGCACTGGAATCTTCGCTGCGTAACGAGCTGCAGACGCTCAAGACCACTCTGGAGCAACGCATCGACGATCTCCACACCCTCATGGAATCCGAACTCCAGTGTTTCAAGGAGGAAACCCGTCAACAGCTCGACCAGTTGGAGGCCGCCAAGGTGAGCCGCAAGCAACTGGCCGGACTGATGCGGCAACTGGCCGACACTCTGGAAACCTGAAAAGCGTGAGCAGGAGCCCCTCCGCGAGCAGGCGACCCGTCACGACGGCCTCGGGTGATGAGGCGTTGCAGGCCCTCAAGTCGCTGCTGCTCGACGAGGAAAAGGCCCAGATCGAGCACCTGACCGAGCGTCTGGAAAACCCGACACTGCGCACCGAGGACGTGGCCGATGTCCTTCCCGACGCCCTCCGCCAGAGCGACCAGCAAGGCCTCGAACTCACCGAAGCCCTGACCGCACCGGTCACCCGTTGCATCGAATCGTCCATCCAGCAGAACCCCGAGGGATTCGCCAATGCCCTCTACCCGGTGATGGGGCCGGCGATCCGTCAGTCGATCACCAACACCCTGCGTGGCCTGCTCGAGAACATCAACCGCACGTTCGAGCACAGCCTGTCTATCCAGGGGTTCAAGTGGCGGCTGGAGGCCATGCGCAGCGGCATCCCCTTCGGCGAGGTGGTGCTGCGACATACCCTGGTGTACCGTGTCGAACAGGTGTTCCTGATCCAGCCGGACAGCGGACTGCTGATGCAGCACCTGACCGCCGAGACGGTGGCCGACAGCGACCCCGATGCCATCTCGGGCATGCTCACCGCCATTACCCAGTTCGTGCGCGACGCCTTCCGGGCCGAGCACGACCAGGGCCTGGAAAGCGTGGAGCTGGGCGATCATACCGTGATCCTGGCGCATGGCCCCTACGCCTACCTGGCCGCCGTGGTGCGCGGCATCGCACCCTCGAGCCTGCGCGAACACTGTCAGGGCGTGCTCGAAAAACTCCATGCTCGTTACGCTTCGCTGTTGCAGAACTTCGACGGCAACGCGCTCGCACTGGAATCGGCTCGCCCGCTGCCTGCTGTCGCAACAACGCGAGGACGACAAGCCGCGACGCGGTCTCTCGCCGGCCCTGCTCGGGCTCCTGCTCCTGCTCATCGCCGCTGGGGGCTGGTGGGCCTACGGGGCCTGGCAGGACCACCAAGCCGAGGCCCGGCGCCTGGCACTGCAACAGGCTCTGGTGGAGCGCCTGCGCACCACGCCCGGGATTATCGTCACCGACGCCCGTTTCGGTCCCACGCTGTCACTGCGCGGCCTGCGTGACCCGCTGGCTCCCGCCCTGGCGCCCCTGCTGAACGGCAGCGGCCTGGCGCCGGATGCGCTGCGGACCACCTTCGCACCCTACCTCGACCTGTCTCCCTCGCTGGTGCTGGAGCGCGCCCGCCACAAGCTCCACCCTCCCGAGGGTGTAGACCTGCACCTGCGCGGCACCACCCTCGTGGTCTCTGGCGTGGCCGATGACGCCTGGATCACGCGACTGCGCCTGCAGGCCCCCCTGTTGCCCGGTATCGACACGGTCGAGGACCAACAGCTGAAGTCCTCCTCGGCCTGGCTGATGCAACAGGTCCGTGAGCGCCTCTCTCCGCTGCCCAAGGCAGTGAAACTGCGCCTGCAGGGAAAACGGCTCGAGATCACCGGGCTGGCACCACTCGCCTGGATCGATCAGGCCACCTCCCGGCTGCAGGACCTGCCGTTGCATGACATCCGCACCCAGGGACTCGAATCCCGGGAAACCCGCCGCTTCGACATACTGCAGTCCCAGATCGACGGCACCGCTGTCTACTTCGAGGAGGGCACCCGGCTTGGTGAAGAACAGCAACGGCAGTTGCAGATCCTGGCCGGTGACCTGCGGGAACTCGCCGACCTGGGCGGGAAGCTGGCACGGCGCTTCCACCTGTTGATCGTTGGACGCGCCGACGGGGTCGGCCTGCCTGCACACAACGAAGAACTGGCAATGGCCCGTGCGCGTACGATCCGACAAAACCTGATCGAGCAGGGCGTACCGGAAGCCCTGCTGCAGACAGCGACCCGAATCGCCCCCACGCCCGGCTTCGATCCGCTGTTGCGACGCGCAGAATTTCGCATCGTTACCAAACAGGGTGACTGAAGATGCTGGCACGCAAGATCTGCATGGTCGGTGACTTTGCCGTTGGCAAGACGAGCCTGGTGGCCCGTTATGTCCACAGCACCTTCTCTTCCGAGTATCACACCACCATCGGCGTCAAGGTGGACAGCAAGGTGCTGGAGCTGCCATCGGGCGATCGCTTGAAGCTCATTCTCTGGGACATTGCCGGCACCAGCGCCCTGAGCACCGTGGAAAAGACCTATCTGCGGGGCAGCAGCGGCTACCTGCTGGTCGCCGACACCACGCGGCGCAACACCCTGGATTCCGCCATTTCCTTGCAGGAAAAGGCCGAATCCATCATCGGTCAACAGCCGTTCGTCCTGTTGCTGAACAAGATCGACCTGGAAGCCCAGTGCGAACTCGATCTGGACACGGTGCGGCAACTGAAGTCACGGGGCTGGGAGTCGGTCTACAGCAGCGCGCTGTCCGGCCAGGGCGTGGAAGAGGCCTTCGGCCGACTGGGAGAACATCTGGCAGGGATGACATGAACGATAACGTGGACCCCATCGAACGCCTTCAGGGTTACCTGCAGACTGCACGGATGCAAGGAGTAAAGCCCTTCTATTTGCTGATCGATGACGACTTCCGCCTGCGCGCGCCCCGTGGCCAGGCGCGCTTCTACGGCTTCGACGGCCTTTCTCCGGACAGCGATCTCTCCGACCAGTTGCTGTTCCTGGTGGGCCAGGACCAGGATCCCGGCGCCACCCTGCACCTGCCGATGCTGGAGCTGCCCAATGGCACCTACTGTGAACTGCACGCGATCCGCCTGAAGAACGGCTGGGGCCTGGCTTTCTGCGACGCCAGCATCCAGCAGCAGCTCCAAGCCCGTTACCAGCAGATGGCGCACGAACTGGCACTGGCCCAGTACCAGCTGAAACACCAGCACCAGCAACTGCAGGAGGCCAACGAGGCCAAGTCACGTTTCATCGCGCGCATGTCGCACGAATTCCGTACCCCACTGTCGTCCATCCTCGGCTTCACCGAGCTGGCACACGAGGACATGGGCGATCCCTGGCGACTGAATGCCGATCTCGAGGCCATCTCGCGCGGCGCCAATTACCTGCTGTCGCTGGTGGACAACCTGCTCGATCATGCCGTGCTCGAACAGGGCGAGCTGATCATCCATCCCACGTCCTGCGAACCCTATCGCCTGATTGACGACCTGGAACAGCTGTTCCAGCCGGCGGCGCACCAGAAAGGTCTGTCGCTTGCCTGGTGGCTGGATGCGGGGGTGCCCGATCACCTATGGATCGACGAGGTCAGGCTACGCCAGGTCATGGTCAACCTGATCGGCAATGCCATCAAGTTCACCCAGGAGGGCGGCATTACCGTCTCCATGGAATGGCACGACGAGCGCCTCAAGGTCCAGGTGGAAGACACCGGCAGCGGCATCTCGGAGAGCGAACAGGCCCGACTGTTCGAGGCCTTCATGCAGGCCGACGCCGGCAAGAGTGCGCGCGGCGCCGGGCTGGGACTGACCATCAGCCGCGAGATCGTGCGCCGCATGGGCGGTGACCTGACCCTGCGCTCCAGGCCCGGCAGGGGCACACGGATACGTTTTGACATCAAGGCTCCGGCACGCGCGGGCAGCGAGGCCGGCAAGGTCTCGCTGGAGGGCATGCGCATCTTGCTGCTGGAGCAGGATCCGGACATCCGCAAGCTGTTGACGATCTTCCTCAAGACCGCCGGTGCGGAGCTGCTGGAGGCCGGGGGACAACAGAAGGCCCTGGAACTGCTGTCGAAAAAACCGCAGCTCGCTCTCTGTCACCTGCTTGATCCCCCGCAACACCGCCTGCTGCTGCGGGTCCTGCGACAGGCGGGATTCCAGGGACCGGTGCTTGCCATCGGCTCGCAGGACGACCAGGACCTGCTCAACGAGATCCTGCGCGCCGGCTATGCCGATCTCATTACCACGCCCATCCGCCGTACCGAACTGCTGGCCCGCCTCACCGAGGTGCACTCCAAACAGGAAGATCGGGCCTAGCCCGGATATTCACCCGTATTCCGGGAACCGGCGGAATTCGCAGCCGGTGTGACGCCGATTTGCAGCGAACGCCACACCTGCGTCATCGCTTGAGTGAACATCCAGCCACAGCGCGCGAGAAACCGCCAGAATCAGGATTGGACAGCACCGGAAACCAGCGGCAACCGGCTACTGCCGCGCGTTCCCGAAATTGTCCTTCGAGTCATCAAGCGCTTGCCATCCGGGTGTTGTTCGACGAGCGAAACACCCAGGCCCGCGCCGTCACTCCACCGTGACCGATTTGGCCAGGTTGCGAGGCTGGTCCACGTCGGTGCCCTTGAGTACCGCCACATGATAGGCCAGCAGCTGCAGGGGCACGCTGTACACGATGGGTGCGGTGCCCGGGCAGATGTCATTCAGGGTCAGGTTCTGGTAGCGGTCGAGCGGAATCTCCACATGCCGGTCGCTGAACAGGAACAGCTCGCCACCGCGCGCGCGTACCTCCTGCAGATTGGACAGCACCTTCTCCAGCAAGGGGTCGTCGGGCAACGCGCAGACCACCGGCATGCGCTCGTCCACCAGCGCCAGCGGGCCGTGCTTGAGCTCGCCGGCGGGATAGGCCTCGGCATGAATGTAGGAGATCTCCTTGAGCTTGAGCGCGCCCTCCAGGGCCACGGGATAAAAGGCCCCGCGTCCCAGGAACAGGGCATCGTCCAGGTCGGCAAAGGCGTTGGCCATCTCCGCGATGGCATCGCTCAACTCGAGCACCACCTCGACCTGGCGCGGCAAGGCCTCGAGCTCCTCGACCATTGCCCGCTCGGCCTCGGCGTCCAGATCACGGCGCCGCGCCAGGGCGATGGTCAGCAGGCGCAGTGCCACCAGCTGGGTGGTGAAGGCCTTGGTCGAGGCCACGCCAATCTCGGGGCCTGCCCGGGTCATCAGCGCAACGTCCGATTCACGCACCAGCGAGCTCTCGGGCACGTTGCACACCACCAGGCTGCCGATGTAACCCATGTCCTTCGCCGCGCGCAGTGCGGCCAGGGTGTCGGCGGTCTCGCCCGACTGCGAGATACTCACGAACAGGCAGTCCTCGGGCACCACCACCTTGCGATAGCGGTATTCGCTGGCGACCTCGACCTGTGCCGCCACGCCGATCTCTTCCAGCCAGTATTTCGCCACCAGCCCGGCATGGTAGCTGGTGCCGCAGGCGATGATGTGTACCACGCGGGTGCGATCGAGCAGCTCCGTCGCCACGTGACCAAAGCTCTCGTCGATCAGGCGGCCCTTGTACACGCGGCCTTCGAGGGTCTCGGCGATTACCGCCGGCTGCTCGAAGATCTCCTTGAGCATGTAGTGCCGGTAAGGCCCCTTGTCCGTGGTGCTGGAGGACAGCTGCGAGAGGCGTTCCTCGCGTTCCACCCGCTTGCCTGTGGCATCGTGGATGCGTATCTCGTCGCGGGTGATCTCCGCGAGATCGCCTTCTTCGAGAAAGACGAAGCGCTGGGTCACGGGCAACAGGGCGAACACATCGGAGGCGATGAAGTTTTCACCCACGCCCAGACCGATCACCAGCGGGCTGCCGGAACGCGCCACCACCAGGCATTCGGGGTCTTGCGGATCGATCACTGCCAACGCATAGGCGCCGACCAGGCGTGTGACGCCCTGGCGCACCGCCTCGCGCACCGGCAGGCCCTGCTCCAACAGGTCGGCCAGCAGGTGGGCAATGACCTCGGTGTCGGTCTCGGAATGAAACGCGTAGCCGCGTGCCTCCAACTCGGCACGCAATTCCGCGTGGTTTTCAATGATGCCGTTGTGCACGATGGCCACGCGCTCGCCGCTCATGTGTGGGTGAGCATTGCGTTCAGCGGGTATGCCGTGGGTCGCCCAGCGGGTGTGGGCGATACCGAGGTTACCGTGCATCTCGACCCCTTCGAGCAGGCGTTCGAGCTGCGCTACCTTGCCCACCGCACGCATGCGCTGCAGGCACCCACGCTCAGGACAGAGCGCCAGGCCGGCGGAATCGTAACCGCGGTACTCGAGTCGGCGCAGGCCTTCGAGCAGGATAGGGGTGACGTCACGCTGGGCGATGGCACCGACGATGCCGCACATGGTTCCCTCCGGTTCAGCGTTTCTTCTCGGGCCGCTTCCAGCCCTCGATGGTGGTCTGACGGGCCCGGGTCAGGGTCAGGCGCTCCTCGGGGGCGTCCTTGCTGATCACCGAGCCGGCGCCGATGGTCGCCCCGCGACCGACCGAGACCGGCGCCACCAGCGCGGTGTTCGAGCCGATGAAGGCCTGGTCGCCGATGCGGGTGCGATGCTTGTTGGCCCCGTCGTAGTTGCAGGTGATGGTGCCGGCCCCGATGTTGACTCCGCGCCCGATGTCGGCATCACCGACATAGCTCAGGTGATTGACCTTGCTGCCTTCGCCGATCTCCGCGTTCTTGATCTCGACGAAGTTGCCCACGTGATTGCCGCCGGTGAGTTCGGCACCGGGGCGCAGACGCGCAAAGGGGCCGACACGAGAGCCCGTGCCGATTTTCGCCTGCTCGATCACGCAATGCGCCAGCACTTCCACACCATCATCGATGTGGCAGTCACGCAACACGCAATGCGGCCCGATGCGCACACCCTCGCCGAGCGTGACCTCACCCTCGATCACCACGTCGATGTCGATCTCGCAGTCGAGGCCATGGCGCAGGCTGCCGCGCAGATCGAAGCGCGCGGGGTCACGCAGGGTGAGCCCGGCACGCATCAGGGCCTCGGCCTGGCGGCGCTGCCAGGCGCGCTCGAGCGAGGCGAGCTGGAGGCGGTCGTTCACGCCCTCGGCCTCGACCGGCTCGGCCGGCTGCGCCACTGCCACGGCCAGACCCTCGGCCACGGCCATCGCCAGCACGTCTGTCAGATAATATTCGCCCTGGGCGTTGTCCTTGCCCAGCCGCCCCAGCCAGTCGGCCAGACGACCTCCCGGCAGAACCATGATCCCGGTGTTCACCTCGCGGATGGCCAGCTGCTGCGGCGTGGCGTCCTTCTGCTCGACGATGCACTCGACCTGGCCGGCGCCGTCGCGGCAGATGCGTCCATAGCCGGTCGGGTCCTCCAGGGTGACGGTGAGCAGACCGAAACTGTCGCCAGCCGCATCCAGCAGGCCTTGCAGGGTCTCGGTGCGGATCAACGGTACATCACCATAGAGCACCAGTACCTGATCAAGCCCGGCCAGGTGAGGCAGGGCCTGGGCCAGCGCGTGTCCGGTGCCGAGCTGCTCGGCCTGCTCGGCCCAGATCAGGTCGTCACCCGTGATGGCAGCGCGCACCTGCTCGCCGCCGTGACCGTGGACAATGACGAGGCGCGCTGGCTGGAGCGCACGCGCGGTATCGATCACGTGTTGCAGGAGGGGTCGGTCGCCCAGGTGGTGCAGCACCTTGGGGAGACGAGATTTCATGCGGGTTCCCTGTCCCGCGGCCAGTATCACGATGCCCAGTGTCATCCTTGGGCCCTCGACTTGCAGTGATTCAGTTGACGGTGGGGTGAGTCGGTGCCTGCACCGCGTGGATCCCCGAGACCTTCTCCTCCCCCGGACGCGCATCGCGCACCTCGACAATCTTCACGTGGATGGTCAGGTGCTTGCCCGCCAACGGGTGGTTGCCGTCCACGGTCAGCTTTCCGTCCTCGATCCTGGAAACGTAGAAGGTCTTCACCTCGCCGGCCTCGTTCTGCATCTGCACCTCGGCACCGACGCGACGAAACTCGGGCGGGACGTTCTCGATGTCGTCAGTAAAGGTGAGCGAGGGGTCGTGCGGACCGTAGGCATCCTCGGGCGCCAGCTGGACTTCCACCTCGTCGCCGACCTTCTTGCCCAGCACGGCACGGTCGAGGCCGCCGATCAGCTCGGTGTCGCTGCCGTAGACAAAACCGATAGGCAGGTCGTGCTGCTCGACCACGCGGCCCTCATCGTCGACGATGCTGTAGGTGATGCCGACATACTTGCCGGGCTGGATGATCTCTTCGCTCATGATGTGTTCCGGTACCAGGGATTTGCCGGTGAAGGTCGCCGATTATAGCGGATGTTCGACCCGGTGACGGGCCTCCTGCCAGCGAACGGTTCGGCCCCGGGGAAGGGAGTCCGACGTTTGCTGCGAGTCGTTCAATCCCCCAACGAGCCCCCGCAGGAGCGGCGTCCCCGCCGCGAACCACCCGCAGGCAGGGCGACAGCGGAGACCGGAAACGAAAAGACCCCGCAGCGAAGGCTGCGGGGTCCTTCCGGAGGGATCGCGACGACCGCGCGCCTACTTGCCCTTGCCCTTGCGCAAACGCTCGATGGCTCGCAGCTGGGCGATGGCCTCGGCAAGCTCGGCCTGTGCGCGGGCCAGATCCATGTCCGCGGCCTGGTTGGCCAGGGCATCCTCGGCACGGCGCTTGGCTTCCAGCGCGGCGGCCTCATCGAGGTCGACGGCACGCACGCCGGTATCGGCGAGCACCGTGACCTTGAAGGGCTGCACCTCGATCAGGCCACCGGAAACATAGAAGTGCTCCATCTCCTTGCCCTGACCGGGGTCGATCCGCACCTCGCCGGGCTTGAGCGGACTGACCAGCGGCGCGTGACGCGGCGCGATGCCGATCTCGCCCATCACCGCCGGGGCGTACACCATCTCGCCCTGGCCGCTGAAGAGCTGGCCCTCGGCGCTCACGATATCGACATGTATGGTCATAGCCATGATTCTAGCTCCTGGTGCTTGAACCGTGCGGTGCGATCGCCGCTCAGCTCATCTGCTCTGCCTTGGCCACGGCCTCGTCGATGTTGCCGCACATGTAGAAGGCCTGCTCGGGCAGGTGGTCGTACTCGCCGGCCAGGATCGCCTTGAAGTTGGCGATGGTCTCGCTCAGCGGCACGTACTTGCCGGGCGCGCCGGTGAACACCTCGGCCACGAAGAAGGGCTGCGACAGGAAGCGCTGGATCTTGCGCGCGCGCTGCACGATCATCTTGTCCTCTTCGGACAGTTCGTCCATACCAAGGATGGCGATGATGTCCTTCAGCTCCTTGTAGCGCTGCAGCACGCCCTGCACCCCGCGCGCCACCTCGTAGTGCTCCTGGCCGACCACGTGCGGGTCCAGGATGCGCGAGGTGGAGTCCAGCGGGTCCACGGCCGGGTAGATACCCAGCTCGGCGACCTGGCGCGACAGTACCAGCGTGGCGTCCAGGTGCGCGAAGGTGGTGGCCGGCGAGGGGTCGGTCAGGTCGTCCGCCGGCACGTACACGGCCTGGAAGGAGGTGATGGAACCGGTCTTGGTGGAGGTAATGCGCTCCTGCAGCACGCCCATCTCTTCGGCCAGGGTCGGCTGGTAACCCACCGCGGAGGGCATGCGGCCCAGCAGTGCGGACACCTCGGTGCCGGCCAGGGTGTAACGGTAGATGTTGTCCACGAACATCAGCACGTCGCGGCCTTCGTCACGGAAGTACTCGGCCATGGTCAGGCCGGTGAGCGCCACGCGCAGACGGTTGCCGGGCGGCTCGTTCATCTGGCCGTAGACCAGGGCCACCTTGTCGAGTACGCCACCCTCGGACATCTCGTGGTAGAAGTCGTTACCCTCACGGGTCCGCTCACCGACACCGGCGAACACCGAGAAACCGGAGTGCTCTACCGCGATGTTCCGGATCAGCTCCATCAGGGTCACGGTCTTGCCCACGCCAGCACCGCCGAACAGGCCGACCTTGCCGCCCTTCTGGATGGGCATGATGAGGTCGATGACCTTGATGCCGGTTTCGAGGATCTCGGTCTGGGTGGACTGGTCCTCGAGCTTGGGCGCAGCCCGGTGAATGGGCATGCGCTCTTCGGTGGCGATGGGGCCGGCCTCGTCCACCGGATTGCCGAGCACGTCCATGATGCGGCCCAGGGTAGCCTGGCCAACCGGTACGCTGATGGGTGCGCCGGTGTTCACCACTTCCAGACCGCGCTTGAGGCCGTCGGTGGAGCCCATGGCGATGGTCCGCACCACGCCGTCGCCCAGTTGTTGCTGGACTTCCAGGGTCAGACCCGCTGATTCGATCTTCAATGCATCGTAAATCTTCGGCATGGTATCGCGTTCGAACTGAACGTCCACCACCGCGCCGATAATCTCGACGACCTTACCCGTGCTCATTGGCGTTTCCTCTCAGTCTTCAATCTTTCGCAGTCGGACTGCGACCGATAATTCAAAATCTATGTTCACGATACCGCCGCGGCGCCGCTGACGATCTCGGAGATCTCCTGGGTGATCGCGGCCTGGCGCGCCTTGTTGTAGACCAGCTGCAGCTCGTCGATGATGTTGCCGGCATTGTCGGTGGCCGACTTCATGGCCACCATGCGCGCGGCCATCTCGCAGGCCCCGTTCTCGACCACGGCCTGATACACGACCGACTCCATGTAGCGCTGCAGGAGTGCATCGAGCACCTGCTTGGCGTCCGGCTCGTAGATGTAGTCCCAGTGATGCTTGAGTTCCTCGGCATCGTCGCCCTCGGGTAGCGGCACCAGCTTCTCGATGGTCGGTTGCTGGGTCATGGTGTTGACGAACAGGTTGTAGGCCAGACGGATCTCGTCGACCTCGCCTTCCATGTAGGCATCCAGCATGACCTTGACCGGGCCGATCAGGGCCTCCAGCTCGGGGCGGTCGCCCAGATGGGTGACCTGGGCGCGCACATTGCCACCGACACGACGGAAGAAACCCAGTGCCTTATTGCCGACCAGGCAGTAGCTGATCTCGCGACCGGCCTCGCGCTCGGCGCGGATCTCGCGCACCATCTTGCGAAACAGGTTGGTATTGAGACCGCCACACAGTCCACGGTCGGATGACACGATGATATAGCCGATGCGCTTGACCTCGCGCGCCTGCATGAAGGGGTGCCGATACTCGGGATTGGCCAGGGCCACGTGCCCGATCACCTGGCGCATCTTCTCCGCGTAGGGACGCGAGGCGTCCATGCGATCCTGTGCGCGCCGCATCTTGGACGCCGCGACCATCTCCATCGCACTGGTGATCTTCTGCGTGCTCTTGATGGAGGAGATCTTGGTGCGTATCTCTTTCGCGCCTGCCATCTGTTTTCTCGCTCGTTACCTGAAGGCCCGGGAACCGGCGGCCCGTGGGCCGCCGCCCGTGATTACCAGGTGCTGTTGGCCTTGAAATCCTTCAACACGTCGTGGAAGGCCTGTTCGATCTCGTCGTTCCAGTCGGCGGTTTCATTGACCTTGGTCATCAGGTCGGCGTAGTTGGCGTGCATGTAGGCGTGCAATGCCGCCTCGAAATCCACCACCTTGGTGACCTCGATATCGTCCAGGTAGCCTTCGTTGGCAGCGAACAGCGAAATCGCCATCTCCGCCACCGACAGCGGGCTGTACTGGGGCTGTTTCATCAGTTCGGTCACGCGCTGGCCGCGTTCAAGCTGCTTGCGGGTGGCCTCGTCCAGGTCGGAGGCGAACTGCGAGAACGCCGCCAGTTCACGGTACTGGGCCAGGGCCAGACGCACACCGCCGCCGAGTTTCTTGATGATCTTGGTCTGCGCCGCACCACCCACACGCGACACCGACAGACCGGCGTTGATGGCCGGGCGGATGTTGGCGTTGAACAGGTCCGACTCGAGGAAGATCTGGCCGTCGGTGATCGAGATCACGTTGGTCGGCACGAAGGCGGACACGTCGCCGGCCTGCGTCTCGATGATCGGCAACGCGGTGAGCGAGCCGGTCTTGCCCTTGACCTCGCCGTTGGTGAACTTCTCCACGTACTCTGCATTGACCCGGGCGGCACGCTCGAGCAGGCGCGAGTGCAGGTAGAAGACGTCACCGGGATAGGCCTCGCGGCCCGGCGGGCGACGCAGCAGCAGCGACACCTGGCGATAGGCCCAGGCCTGCTTGGTCAGGTCGTCGTAGACGATCAGCGCATCTTCGCCGCGGTCGCGGAAGTATTCGCCCATGGTGCAACCAGCATACGGTGCGATGAACTGCAGCGCAGCCGACTCGGCAGCGGGAGCGGCAACGATGATGGTGTGCTCCATGGCACCATGCTCTTCGAGCTTGCGCACCAGCGCGGCAATGGTGGAGTTCTTCTGGCCCACCGCCACGTAGATGCACTTAACGCCGGTGCCCTTCTGGTTGATGATGGTATCGATGGCAATGGCGGACTTGCCGGTCTGGCGGTCACCGATGATCAGTTCGCGCTGACCACGACCGACCGGGACCATGGCGTCGATGGCCTTGATGCCGGCCTGCACCGGCTGGTCCACCGACTGGCGAGCGATGACGCCGGGCGCGATCTGCTCGATGGGCGCAGAGCACTTGGCTTCGATCGGACCCTTGCCGTCAATGGGGTTGCCCAGGGCGTCGACCACACGACCCAGCAGTTCGGGGCCGGTGGGCACTTCGAGGATCTTGCCGGTGCACTTGACCGGGTCACCTTCGGAGATACTCTTGTAGTCGCCCAGCACCACGGCACCGACCGAGTCGCGCTCGAGGTTCAGCGCCAGGCCGTACACGCCACCGGGAAACTCCAGCATCTCGTAGGACATGGCGTCGGCCAGCCCGTGGATACGGACGATACCGTCGGTCACGCTGACCACGGTACCTTCGTTGTGAGCCTCGGCAGAAACATCGAATTTCTCGATCTTCTTCTTGATCAGCTCGCTGATTTCAGAGGGGTTCAGTTGCATGGTTGCGTACCCTGTTAAAGTCCTAATTCGTGCGCCAACTGGTTGAGCTGCCCGGCCACGGAGCTGTCGATGACCATGTCACCGGCGCGCAGGCGGAAGCCGCCGATCAGTTCGGGGTCTTCGTGGCTGGCGATGCGCACCTCGCGCCCCAGCTTCGCCTTCAGCGCGTCGGCCAGCAGTTTTTCCTGCGCCGGCTTGAGCGGGTAGGCGGTGGTCAACTCGACCTCGACGGTGCCCTCGTGCTCGGCCTTGCGCTGTGCGAACAGCGCGGCGATCTCGGGGAGCACGCCCAGGCGGTTGTTCTCGGCGAGCAGGCGGACCAGGTTCTGGCCCTCCTCGCTGAGCCGGCCGCCACCGATTTCCAGTACCAGCTCGGCCTTCTGCTCGCGGCTCAGGCCGGGACCGGCAAGCACGCCGGCCAGCGTAGGATCGGCTGCGGCGGTGGCCAGCATCTCCAGCATTTCCGACCACAGGTCGAGCTTGTCGGTCTCGACCGCGCGCTGAAACACCGCTTCGGCGTAGGGGCGGGCGGTAGTTGTTGCGTCTCCAGCCATGGCTCTGCCTTAAATCTGCTTGGCGACCGCTTCGACGATGTCCTTGTGCGCGTCGGCGTCGATCTCGCGGCGCAGGATCTTCTCGGCGCCGGCCACTGCCAGCTCCGCCACCCGGCTACGCAATTCCTCGCGCGCCCGGTTCACTTCCTGCTCGATCTCGGCCTGGGCCGCGGCCAGCTGGCGCGCGCCCTCTTCCTGGGCCTTGGTCTTTGCCTCTTCGACGATCAGGGCAGCCTGCTTCTCGGCCTTGGCGGTGATCTCGGCCGCCTGCTGCTTGGCCTCGTGCAGGTATTCCTTGGCGCGCTCGCGCGCCATTTCCTGCTCGTGCTGGCCGCGCTCGGCTGCAGCCAGACCGTCGGCGATCTTTGCCTTGCGCTCGTCCATCGCCTTGACCAGCGGGGGCCATACGAACTTCATGGTGAACCATACGAACACCGCGAAGGACACCAGCTGGGCAATCAGTGTCAGGTTGATATTCATCCCGAAACCTCGTTCAGACGAGAGTGGATTACATGTACTGCGAGGGTCGTCCTTACAGCGCGAACATCACGTACATGCCCAGGCCGACCGCGATCATGGGAACGGCGTCGGTCAGACCCATGACGATGAAGAACTGGGTACGCAGCATCGGGATGAGTTCCGGCTGACGCGCGGCGCCTTCCAGGAAGCGACCGCCGAGCACGCCGATGCCGATGGCAGCGCCGACAGCGCCGAGGCCGAGCATGATTGCAGCTGCGATGATGAGCAGGGCTTGTGCCATTTCCATGATTGTCTCCTGTAAGTATCAATCAGGTGAGTAGTTGAAGATCAGTTCGAAATCAGTGGTGTTCGGCGTGCGCCATGTCGAGGTACACGATGGTCAGCGTCATGAAGATGAACGCCTGCAGCGTGATGACCAAGATGTGGAAGATGGCCCACACCAGTTGCAGGGTCCCGCCGAAAATACCCATTACCCAGCCGGCGCTGTAGATCAGCGAGATCAGGATGAAGATCATCTCGCCGGCATACATGTTGCCGAACAGACGCAGCGACAGCGAGATGGGCTTGGCGATCAGGTTTACGCCCTCCAGGATCAGGTTGATGACCGTAGTAAAGGGTTTGAGCAGGAGATTGTTGGTCTGGAACGGCATGCCGGTCAGCTCGCCCACGAAGCCACCCACGCCCTTCATCTTGATACTGTAGAAGATGATCAGGAAGAACACACCGAAGGCCATGGCAAAGGTGACGTTGGGATCGGTGCTGGGCACCACCTTCATATAATGGATGCCGAGCGCACTGCTGATCCAGGGGATCAGATCCACAGGCACCAGGTCCATGAGATTCATCAGGAACACCCAGGCGAAGATGGTCAGCGCCAACGGGGCCACCAGGTCGTTCTTGGCACTGAAGGAGCCACGCACGCTCTCGTCGACGAACTCGACGATCATCTCGACGAAGTTCTGCAGGCCACTGGGTACACCGGCACTGGCCTTCTTTGCGGCCTTGTAGAAATAGAAGGCGAACAGCGACGCCAGGCTGATGGACCAGAAGAGGGTGTCGACATGGATGGCCCAGAAACCCATTTCCTTCGCTTCCTCGGCGGTGTGCGCCAGCATCCAGCCGTGATCCGGGTGGTTGCCGAAGGTGAGGTTGGTCAGGTGGTGCTTGATGTATTCCGCAGAGGTGATTTCGTTACCAGCCATCTTCTGTCTCTCAGCGGGCGATACGATTCGCCAGCAGCGGGGGTAAAACCTGTACGATCAAAAACGCGCCGAACACGGCCACCGGGTTGATGTCTTCCAGCCAGGCCACCGCCAGGCCGAATACCGTGGCGACAGTCAGAATCTTGGCCAGCTCGCCACCATAGAAACGTGCCACCAGCCGGCCAGGCTCCTGCGCCCGGTAGGCACCAAACACCCAGAGAGCGAACACCGCGCTACCCAGCGTGGCGGCACTGCCGCCGATCAGCACGTCCCGCGCGATCCGCCATCCCAGCAGGGCGGCAGGCCCCGCGATGACCAGCATGGCGATCGCCTGGGCCACCACCAGACGGCTGGCGCGTCGGGTATCCGTGTTGTGCATGCTGTGGTCCGCCAGGTACCCGTTCCGGCACGTCAAAGCGGGGCGCAGTATAAGCAGATGATGTAATAAGGTCAAACGATAGTTTGATAAAAAATCACATGGGTTGCGCAGTCAGGGAGCAGGGGAGGCCCGACGCCGGAGAACAGGATGAGATGTTGCGGTCGTCCGCATTCCCGCCCTGAGAGGGTTGGCGACCCTGTCAGGGTGCAGCAAGAAGCACTCCGAGGCACGGCGTCATCGCCCCGAGGGGTTCGACCCGGGGAGGGGTCTCCTACTTGATGTGAGCGAGGATGCCCTCGAGCTCGTCGAGGCTGTTGTAGGCGATCTCGAGACGGCCCTTGCCGCCCTTGCCTTGCTTGAGGGTGACCCGCGCGCCCAGGCGTTCGGTGAGGTCGTCGAGCAGGCGGCGGATGTCGGGATCTTCCTTGGCCGGCGCGGCCGTGGTTTTTTTCGGCGGGTCGTTCAACCGCCGCACCAGGGCTTCGGTCTCGCGCACCGACAGGCCCTTGCACGCCACCTCACGCGCCGCCTGCAGTTGCACTGCCTCGTCCTTGAGCGCCAGCAGGGCGCGGGCATGGCCCATCTCGAGCTCGCCCTGTTCGACCAGCTCCTTGACACCGGGCGCCAACTCCAGCAGGCGAAGCAGGTTGGTCACGGTGGTGCGCGACTTGCCGACCGCCTGCGCCACCAGCTGATGGGTCAGACCGAACTCGTCGAGCAACCGGTGCAGGGCAGACGCCTCTTCCAGCGGGTTGAGATCATCGCGCTGGATGTTTTCGATCAGCGCCATGGCCATGGCGGTCTGGTCGTCCACTTCGTGCACCACGACCGGCACCTCGGCCAGACCCGCGAGCTGGGCGGCGCGCCAGCGGCGCTCGCCGGCAATGATCTCGTAACGGCCGCCATCCACCGGACGCACCACGATCGGCTGCACCATGCCCTGGGCTGTGATGGAATCGGCCAGCTCGCGCAGCTTGTCCTCGTCAAAATGCCGGCGCGGCTGGTAACGGCCTCGCTGAATCTGCTCTACCGGCAGCCGCTGGGTCGGGGTCGCCGCAGCGCGCTCGGGCGCCGGCGGGGTGTCGGATGCCGCCTCGCGGGTCGCGCCCAGCAGCGCATCCAGTCCGCGTCCGAGGCCTCTCTTCTTTGCCATGATCAGGTCTGTGCCGAAACGGGTTGGGTTCGATGCCGGCGGGTCAGCTCGGAGGCCAGCGCCATGTAGCTGACCGCACCGCGCGACTGCTTATCATACAGCATCACCGGCAGGCCATGACTGGGCGCCTCGGCCACGCGCACGTTGCGCGGAATGATGGTGCGAAACACCTTGTCGCGAAAATGCCCGATGAGCTGGTAGGAGACCTCGTTGGCCAGGTTGTTGCGTGGATCGTGCATGGTGCGCACGATACCCTCCAGCTCGAGACGGGGATTGCGATGCGCCCGGATCTGCTCGATGGTGTCGAGCAGCGCGGACAAGCCTTCGAGCGCATAGTACTCGGTCTGGATCGGCACCAGCACGCCGTCGGAGGCCACCAGTGCGTTGACCGTGAGCATGTTCAACGAAGGCGGGCAGTCGATCAGGATGTAGTCGTACTCCCGGCGCACCGGCTCCAGCGCCAGGTGCAGGCGCTTGTCGCGCATCGGCGCATCCAGCAGGCGCACCTCGGCGGCGGTCAGGTCGCTGTTCGAGGGCAGCACCGCGAACAGCCCCTCGGCGCCACGCACGATGGCCTGGCGCGCCGGTACCTCGCCCAGCAACACCTCCAGTGCCGAGACTTCCAGCGCGTGCTTGTCCACCCCGCAACCCATGGTGGCATTACCCTGGGGGTCGAGGTCGATGAGCAACACCCGCTGCCGCATGTCCGCCAGCGAGGCAGCCAGGTTGACGGCGGTGGTGGTCTTGCCCACGCCCCCCTTCTGGTTGGCGACACAGATGATTCGTCCCATGGCGGTGTACCGGTTGTGATTGTCCTGGCCGGGCCGGCCATCATAGACCAGAGAACACGGGCTTGACCATCGACGACAACCCGAACCTCAGGACGCCTCGCACACCCGCACCAGGTGCCGCCGCCCGGTGATGCCCGGCACGCGCAGCGGGATCACCTCGGCGGCCAGCCCGGGAGGCAGGGGTTCGCGTTGCAGTTCTTCCAGCCCGGCCTTCATGGCCGCCCAACAGCCGCCGGGGGCATGCAGGTGTTGGGTCAGACGCAGCATCTGGTGCAGGTCGGCAAAGGCGCGCGAAGTAATGGTGTGAAAGCCGTCCGGGTCGACCAGGCGCTCGACCCGCTCCTGCACCACCGCGACATTGTCCAGGCCCAGGTCGATCACCGCATGCTGCACGAAGCGCGTCTTCTTGCCGTTGGAGTCGAGCAGTACGAAGTCGCTGTCCGGACACGCGATCGCCAGCGGAATGCCGGGCAGGCCGGCACCGGTACCCACGTCGAGCACCCGTGGCCCACGCACCCAGGGCAGGATGGACAGGCTGTCGAGAAGGTGACGGGAGACCATCTCGTCCGGGTCGCGCACCGCGGTCAGGTTGTAGGCGCGATTCCACTTGTGCAACAGGGCGAGATAGGCGAGCAGCCGTTGGCGCGAGGAGGTGTCGAGATCCAGCTCCAGCGCCTGCAGCCCCTGGTCGAGCTGCCGGCCCCAGCGCGCGGGATCGGCGTCGGGAAGCGGTTTCATGCTGCTATTATCGAGCAAACTCCCACCGCCGGACCAGTCTCATGATCACCCTCTACGGCATTGCCGCCTCCCGCACTTTCCGCTGCCTGTGGATGCTCGAGGAACTGAGCCTCGAATACCGTCACGAGCCGATCGACTACCGCGACCACGCGGCGCTGGACGCGCCGGCCTACCGGCAACTCAACCCCAACGGCCGCATCCCCACCCTGGTCGATGGCGAGCTGGTGCTGTGGGAGTCGATGGCCATCAATCTCTACCTGGCCCGTCGCTATGGCGTCGATACCGGGCTCTGGCCCGACACGGTCGAAGACGAGGGACGCGCCTGGCAGTGGTCCTTCTGGGTGATGAGTGAAATCGAACACTCCCTGCTCACGGTGCTGATGCACCAGCGCCTGCTGCCCGAGGAACAACGCAACCCCGAACGCGCCGCGCGCCATCGCGGCATCCTGCGCCAGCCCTTTGCCGTGCTTGAGCGGGCACTGGACGAGCGCGACTGGCTGGCCGGCACACGCTTCACCGTGGCCGATCTGAACGTCGCCGCGGTGCTGAGCTGGGCGCGACCGGCTCGCCTGTCGCTCGAGGACTGGCCCGCGCTCGATGACTGGCTCGATCGCTGTCTGGACCGGCCGGCACGCAAGCGGGCGCAGCGCAAATGAGTCCTGGGTCGCTTCTTGTGCAGGCTGACTATACTCGTTCGTGAAGGAAACGCTTTCGCCCCTCATGGAGGAACCCATGCGCGTCATCCGGACCTGCACGACGAGCCTTCACCGATACCGCTGCGTGCAGCCATGCCTCGCCCGCGCTCGCTGATCATCCTCGACCAGGAACGCAAAGTGGTGTTACGAGGAGAGGGTGCCGAGCCCGACCCTGCCCACGCCACCACTTCGGGAGACGCGCCAACAGGGGCAGCCAGTCGGTATCGAGGGACGCGTCTCGGGCAAGCCGCCACGGGCACGCATCGCCGGACACATCGTGCCTCAGTACCTCGCACGGTGGTCTCGAAAGATACAAGCTCCGGCCCGGGGAAAATCTCTCGGGACAATACCCGTCACGGGTGCTAGCGTGACGGGACAGACACGTCGTGCCCGGAGTCCCGAGATGACCGAATCCGCATCCCGCACGACAACAGCCTGGCACGCGCTCCCGGTGGCAGAGGTCCTGCGTCGCCTGCATGGGAGCGAGACCGGCTTGAGTTCCGACGAGGCCCGGCGACGCACGCAACGCTACGGACCGAACCAGCTGCGCCCCCCCGGAAGGCAAGAGCCTGTGGCGACGCCTGCTGGCACAGTTCGACAATCTGCTGATCCATATCCTGCTGGTCGCAGGAGGGATCACCCTCTTTCTGGGACACCGCATCGATGCCTCGGTGATCTTCGGCATAGTCGTGATCAATGCCCTGATCGGCTTCGTGCAGGAACACCGGGCCGAACTGGCGATGCGCGCCCTCTCACGCCTGCTCTCCCCGCGCGCCACGGTACTGCGGGACGGCCATTTCCGCGAGCTGCCCGCCGAGAAGCTGGTGCCCGGCGATATCGTGCAGCTGATGGCTGGCGACCGCGTACCAGCCGATCTTCGGCTGTTGCAGGCACGCGAATTGCGCATCGACGAGTCATTGCTGACCGGCGAGTCCCAGGCCGCCGACAAACAGAGCGAGCCGGTCCTGTCGGGCATGTCCCTGGGCGATCGGTACAACATGGCACACGCAGGCACCAGCGTGGTGGCCGGGCAGGGGCTCGGGATCGTGGCAGCAACCGGAGAGCAGACCGAGATCGGGCATATCAGTGGTCTGCTGGCGAAAGTGCAGCCGCTCACCACGCCGCTGGTTCGACAGATACAACAGCTGGGACGCGTGCTCACGATCGGCATCCTCGGGGTTGCCGGACTGTTCCTTGCCCTGGGGATCTTCCTCCACGGGCAACCTCCCGGCGAGGTCTTCCTGGCGGCGGTCGCGCTGGCGGTAGCCGCCATTCCCGAGGGCCTGCCCGCGATCATCACGGCCACGCTCGCGCTGGGTGTGCAACGCATGACTCAACGCAAGGTCGTGATCCGCAACCTGCCAGCGGTGGAGACGCTCAGTGAGGTGAGTGTCATCTGCTCCGACAAGACCGGCACCCTGACCCGCAACGAGATGACGGTGCTACGCGCGGAGACGATACGCAACCGCTATCAGGTCAGTGGCACCGGCTATGTACCGCATGGCGGCTTCGAGGATGCAACCGGGCCGGTGAGCCCCCCGACACACCCGGAACTGCTCGAGCTGCTGCGTGCCGGGCTGCTGTGCAACGACGCCAGCCTCGATCACGACGCCGAGGGTTGGATCTGGCGAGGTGATCCTACCGAGATCGCCCTGCTCACCGCGGCCCTGAAGGCCGGTTTCGATCTGCACCGTGAGCGGGCAAGATGGCCACGTCTCGACGTGCTCCCCTTCGATTCGCACAACGGCCTGATGGCCACCTTGCACCAGGGCCCCGACGACCGCGCCCGGGTCTTCGTGAAAGGCGCGCCCGAGATCGTATTCCGGCGATGCACCCAGCTCGCCGACGCTACCCCTTTCGAGTCCCCGGCATGGGAGGCCCGGCTGCACGCTCTGGCGCGTAACGGATACCGCGTACTCGCCCTGGCACAACGGGCATTCGACAGCGATGAGCGACATCTCGACCTGGAGGAGTTGCAGGATCTGCAACTGCTCGGCCTGATCGGCCTCATCGACCCGCCGCGAGAGGAGGCGATCGCCGCGGTCGCCGAGTGCCGGCAGGCGGGTATTCGGGTCAAGATGATCACCGGTGATCACGCGGTGACAGCGGCAGCGATCGGCAGGACCCTGGGCATCGGCGACGGTGATCGGGCGGTCGGCGGCGAACAGATCGAACAGGCGGACCAGCATCACCTGCGTGCACTGGCACTCGATGTCGATATCTTTGCCCGTACCAGTCCCGAACAAAAGCTGCGGCTGGTGGAGGCATTGCAGGACGCACAGAAGACCGTCGCCATGACCGGCGATGGCATCAACGATGCACCGGCCCTGAAACGCGCCGACGTCGGTATCGCGATGGGTTGCAAGGGTACCGAGACGGCACGCGAAGCGGCCGACATGGTGCTGGTGGACGACAACTTCGCATCCATCGTCGCCGGCATCGAGGAGGGTCGCACCATCTATGACAATATCCGCAAGGCGATCCTGTTCATCCTCCCCACCAATGGTGCCGAAGCATTGATCCTGATCCTCGCCATGGCCCTGGGCCAGGTGCTCCCGCTGTCACCGGTGCAGATCCTGTGGGTGGACATGGTCACGGCGGTAACGCTGGCGGTGGCGCTGGCGTTCGAACCGGCAGAGCCGGATATCATGCGGCGACCACCGCGCGCACGCTCGGAACGTCTGCTCGACGCCTTTCTGCTCTGGCGGGTGCTGTTCGTCTCGACCCTGCTGCTGATCTACAGCTACGGTCTGTTCGCCTGGTGGCTGGAGCAGGGGGTCAGTCTGGAGCTCGCACGCACCATCGCCGTGAACGCGCTGGTCGGCGGCGAGATCGCCTACCTGTTCAACAGCCGCTTCCTCGCTGCTTCCAGCCTGAGCCGGAGCGGCCTGCTCGGCAGTCGTGCCGCCCTGGCCGCCGTCGCGATGGTCAGCCTCCTGCAATTCGCCTTTACCGACCTCGCACCCCTGCAACGGCTGTTCGCCAGCGTCACGCTCGACGGTGCACACTGGCTCAGCATCCTCGGGGGCGGGGTCGCGGTGTTTCTGATCGTGGAGGCGGAAAAGGCCCTGCTGCGCCGCTTTCGAGCGCCGTTCAGCCGCGGGTGAACACCCAGGTATCGTCCTTCGAGAGCTCCGGGTTGAAGGCATAACCCGCATAATCGAAGTCCTTCAACGCCTCGACGTCTTTCAGGCGGTTGACGATGGCATAGCGGCTCATCAGGCCGCGCGCCTTCTTGGCGTAGATGCCGATCATCTTGTAGCTGCCGTCGTCGCGGCGTTCCTTGAACTGGGGGGTGATGATGCGCCCGGCCAGTTTTTTCGGGCGCACGGCCTTGAAGTATTCGTTGGAGGCGAGGTTCACCAGCACGTCATCACCCTGTGCCGCCAGCGCCGCGTTGAGTCTGTCGGTGATGATCTCACCCCAGTAGTCGTAGAGATTGCGCCCGCGCGGATTGGCCAGTGCAGTGCCCATCTCCAGTCGGTAGGGCAGCATCAGGTCCAGTGGGCGCAGCACCCCGTACAGCCCGGAGAGGATACGCAGGTGGTCCTGGGCGAAGGCGATGTCGTCGTGCTCGAACTGGTCGGCATTGAGCCCGGTGTAGACATCGCCCTTGAAGGCGAACAGCGCCTGCTTGGCGTTCTCGGGGGTGATGTCCGTGGTCCAGGCCTGGTAGCGCTCGTGATTGAGGCGGGCGAGCTTGTCACTGAGCTTCATCAGGCCGGCGATCTCCTCGACCGATAGCCCGCGCAGGATGTCGATCAGCGGCTGGCTGTGCTCGAGCAGCTCGGGCAGGGTGTGGTCTTCGGTCGGCGCCGGGGTGTCGTAATCAAGCTTCTTGGCGGGCGATAGGACGATGAGCACGAGGTTCTCCTTCAGGCGGATCGTTTCTTCAGGTGGACCAGCAGCAGCGACAGCGCCGCCGGGGTGACGCCGGGGATGCGCCCGGCCTGGCCGAGCGTCTCGGGACGGTGGCGTGCCAGCTTCTCGGTGATCTCGGCCGACAGGCCCTTGACCTGGCAGTAGTCGAGGTCGGGCGGCAGGCGTACTGCCTCGGCCTGGCGCGCACGCTCCACCTCGTCGCGCTGGCGGTCGATGTAGCCGGCGTACTTGGCCTGGATCTCCACCTGCTCGGTGACCTGCTCACGCAGGTCCGGGTCGATGTCACCCTCACCAACCAGCTGGCAGACTGCCGCGTAGCTGCTCTGCGGACGGGCGATCAGCTCCAGGGCGCGGGTCTCGCGACGCAGTTCGTCGCCCAGCAGCTCGCGCGCGCGTTCCGGGGCGATCTCACCGGGGCGCACCCAGGTATCGCGCAAGCGCTGTTGCTCGCGCTCGATGGCCTCGCGCTTGCGCTCGAAGAAGGCCCAGCGGACATCGTCCACCAGCCCCAGCTCGCGGCCGATCCCGGTGAGCCGCAGATCGGCGTTGTCCTCGCGCAGCATCAGGCGATACTCGGCACGCGAGGTGAACATGCGGTAGGGCTCCTGGGTGCCGCGGGTGATGAGATCGTCCACCAGCACGCCGAGATAGGCCTGGTCGCGGCGCGGACACCAGGGCTCGCGCTCGCTCACCAGCAGCGCGGCATTGGCCCCGGCCAGCAGGCCCTGCGCCGCGGCCTCCTCGTAACCGGTGGTGCCGTTGATCTGTCCGGCGAAGAACAGGCCTTCGATGAACTTCGTCTCCAGCGAGGCCTTCAGGTCGCGCGGGTCGAAAAAGTCGTACTCGATGGCATAGCCCGGGCGGGTGATGCGCGCGTTCTCGAAGCCCTTCATCGAACGTACCAGCTCCCACTGCACATCGAAGGGCAACGAGGTAGAGATACCGTTGGGATACAGTTCGTTGCTCTCCAGGCCTTCCGGCTCGATGAAGATCTGGTGCGAATCGCGGTCGGCGAAGCGCACCACCTTGTCCTCGATGGAGGGGCAGTAGCGCGGACCCACACCCTCGATCACCCCCGCATACATGGGCGAGCGGTCCAGTGCGCCGCGGATGATCTCGTGGGTGCGCGCGGTGGTGCGTGCAATATGACAGAGCACCTGCGGCGGATGGTCCTCACGCCGACCGAGGAAGGAGAACACCGGCGCCGGGTCGTCCCCGGGCTGGACCTCCAGTACGCTGAAGTCCACCGAACGCTTGTCGATGCGCGGCGGGGTGCCGGTCTTCAGGCGCTCCACGCGGAAGGGCAGCTCACGCAGGCGTGCCGCCAGCGCATTGGCCGGCGGATCGCCGGCGCGTCCACCCGGATAGTTCTCCAGCCCGATATGGATGCGCCCGCCGAGAAAGGTGCCCACAGTGAGCACCACCGCGCGGGCGCGGAACTTCAGCCCCATGGTGGTGACCACGCCGACCACCCGGTCATACTCGACGATCAGGTCATCGACCGCCTGCTGGAACAGCGCGAGATTCGGCTGGTTCTCCAGTGCCTGGCGCACCGCCGCACGGTACAGGGTGCGGTCGGCCTGGGCGCGGGTGGCGCGCACCGCAGGACCCTTGCGCGCGTTGAGCGTGCGGAACTGGATGCCCGCGCGATCCGCCGCCTGCGCCATCAGCCCGCCCAGTGCGTCGATCTCGCGTACCAGGTGCCCTTTGCCGATGCCGCCGATCGCCGGGTTGCAGCTCATCGCCCCCAGGGTATCGATGTTGTGGGTGAGCAGCAGGGTGTGGGCACCCATGCGCGCGGACGCCAGCGCGGCCTCAGTACCGGCGTGGCCGCCACCGATGACGATCACATCGAAGGACTCGGCATGGAACATGGCTGAAAAAAGCGCTCGAAGGATGGTAAACCCTTTATTCTAGCGAAAAACCGCTGTGATCTACGGCACAGGCCGTGCGGGCTTTGGCACTGTGGCCGGCCGGCGCGCCATCGAAGCGGCGATCGAGGAACGGCTCGCGGAGTGAACGGTTTCGCATCCCCCGCGACAGCGGGTGACTGAAGGCCGACAGGAGCTGCGCTACACTGGCCGCATCTCGGTTGAACAGGGAGTTGTCCCATGAGGTCCGCTTGCGTTTTTCTGTTGTGTTTCGGCCTGCTGCTCGGCGGAGCGGTGACCGCTGCCGACCGTGAACAGGCCCTGCTTGAGGAGTTGCGGGCACTTGCGCAGAAATCCCGCGAACAGCGCGCCGCCGATCGCTGGCTGCAACGCGCGCTGGACGACCTGGTGGCGCGTTACGACCGCCCCTGGACCCGCACCCTGCTGTTCGATGACTTCCGCGATGGCGACTTCACCCGCAAGCCGGCCTGGCAGTTGATCGAGGGCCGTTTCACCGTGCGACGCAGTCGGGGCCTGGTAGCCTGGGACCGGCCGGTCGACGCGGCAAGCGACGCAGGCCGCAATGACGATGCCGCGCAGGGTCCGGCCGACCCGGCCGACCTCGGCGTGGCACTGGTGGGTGTCCTGCTCGAACAGGCACTGGGACCGACCTCGCGCGAGGCGCAGGACGATGGGCGGCCCGCCGCCGAGCAGGATCGCCTGCGCCTGGCCAGCGGGCCCGACCGACTGCGCGTCAAGGCCAGCGCGACCAATGCCTTTGCGCTCACCGCCACCCTGCGCGCCAGCAGCGAACCGCCCACCCGGCTGGCCATCGCGTTGTTGCAGGACACCCGGGGCCGCTATGGCTATCGGCTGATCGTCGAGACCGGCAAGCGTGGCTTCGTCGAGCTGCAACGCATTCGCCGTGGGCGCAGTGCGGTGGTCGAAAGTCAGCCGCTGAAGGGCCGGCTGGGCGACGGCGCGCTGCACGACCTGGTCTGGCAGCAGCGGCCCGACGGCACGGTGAGCGTGGCGATCGACGAGACCGTACTGTTCACGGTACGCGACCGTGCCTTCCGTGACGGCTATCCCTGGCTGGAGTTGCAACACGACAGCGGCGACCTGGAGATCCGTTCCATCCGGGTCGAGGGCACCGGATGAAGGGTAACGGCTCTGCGGCCTCGCGCCTGCGTGGCGTGGTCGAGGCGCTGAGCGAGATCATCGTCGGCAAGCACGAGGTCATCGAACTGGCGCTTGCCTGCCTGCTGGCGCGCGGTCACCTGCTGATCGAGGACGTGCCGGGCGTGGGCAAGACCACGCTGGCACACGCGCTGGCGCGGCTGCTGGGGCTGGAATACCAGCGCGTGCAGTTCACCAGCGACATGCTCCCGGCGGACATCCTGGGCGTATCGATCTACGACCGCGAGGACGGCAGCTTCCATTTCCACAAGGGTCCGATCTTCAGCCAACTGCTGCTGGCCGACGAGATCAATCGCGCCACGCCCAAGACCCAGAGCGCTCTGCTCGAAGCCATGGAAAAACACCAGGTCACCGCCGATGGCCACACCTGGCCGCTGCCCCATCCGTTCTTCGTGATTGCCACCCAAAACCCGCTGCACCAGGCCGGCACCTATCCACTTCCCGAGTCCCAGCTCGACCGCTTCCTGATGCGCCTGCACATCGGTTACCCCGACCCGCAGGCCGAGCGCCGCCTGCTCGCCGAGGGTGACCGACGCCGGCAGCTGGAGGAACTGCTGCCGCTGGCCGACGACCGCACCCTGCTCGCCTGGCAGGAGGAAGCCGCGCAGGTGCATGTCGCGCCGGCACTGATCGACTACGTTCAGGCCCTGCTGCAATTCAGTCGCGAGGCCGGCCCCTGGCAACCGGGACTGTCGCCGCGCGCCGGCCTCGGCCTGCTGGCGGCATCCCGTGCCTGGGCCCTGCTGCACGGTGAGACCCGGGTGCTGCCCGACCATGTGCAGGCGGTACTGGCTGCGGTGGTGGATCACCGCCTGGGTAGCATCGAGGGCGTGGACAGTGCACGCAGCCTGCTCGAAGGCGTACCGGTGCCGTGAGCGGAATCGACCGGCTGCTGCGCCGCCTGTCGCTGCGCCCGGGCCGACCACTGGCAATCGATGCCCGGCATCTCTACATCCTGCCCACCCGCTTCGGCTGGCTGTATGGCGTGACGATCCTGCTGATGCTCGTCGCCGCGACCAACTATGCCAACAATCCCGCCTATCTCCTCACCTTCCTGCTCGCTGGCTGCGGCCTGGCCGCGCTCTTTCTCACCTGGCGCAACCTGCATGGATTGCGCATTGCGCTCCTGCCGCCGGAACCGGTGTTCGCCGGCGAAGCCGTGCAACTGCACCTGCGACTGGAGGGTGGACACCGTCCCGGCGTGGTCGTGCAACTGGGCGAACAGGCCGTGCTGCACGACCTGGACGCGCGCCAGCAGAAGATCCAGCTGTCCTTTGTCACCCGGCGACGCGGCTGGGCGCTGCCGGGCGAGCTGGTGGTCGCCACCCGTCATCCGCTGGGCCTGTTCCTGGCCTGGGCGGTGATCCAGGTGAGGGCCCCGGTGCTGGTGTATCCGCGTCCCCTCGCGGTGGCGCGTCCCGACCGGGTCCGCAGCGGCCGCCAGGTCGTCGGCGACGAGGAATGGCAGGGCCTGCGCGAATTCCGTCCCGGGGACTCACTGGCACGGGTGGACTGGAAGGGCCTGGCCCGCGAACGCGGCCTGATGACCAAGCTCTTCCAGGATCCCGAGCGCAACCATCCTCTGCACATCGACTGGGCGAGCCATGCCCCGGCGGACACCGAGACCCGGCTCTCGCGCATGACCGCCGAGGTCCTCGAGGCCGCGCGCGGAGACCGGCCCTGGGTGCTGCGCCTGCCCGGCCAGACCCTGGGACCCGCGCGCGGCGTGGCGCACCGCAACGCCTGTCTGCGTGCCCTGGCCTTGCACGACCTGGCGGAGGCTCCCCCGGCATGAAGATCCTCGACCCGCTGGCCGGACGCCCACCGCCCTCGGCGCTGATGCCCGGGCTGCTGTTGACCCTGGCCGCGCTCGGCCTGCCGCACCTGTCACACGTGGGGATCTGGCCGGTGGCCTTCTTTTTCGGCACCCTGCTCTGGCGGCTGGTAGCCATTGCCGTACCCAGGATATTGCCCGGTCGTGGCTTGCTGATCATCCTGACCCTGGCCGGGCTGGGCCTGGTGCTCTGGAGCCTGCCGGTGCGCAGCGGTCATGTCGCCGGCTCTGCCCTGCTGCTGGTGATGCTCGGGCTCAAGCAACTCGAATCACGACGCCGGCGCGACCTCTACCTGAGCCTGCTGCTCGGGCACTTCGTGATCCTCACCCAGTTCCTGTTCGACCAGGGACTGGGCCTTGCCCTGTACCTGTTCGGCCTCGCGCTGGTACTGCTGGCCCTGCAGGCTGGCCTCTCCCTCGACCACCCGCAGCCGCGTGCCCTGGCGCACAACACCGCCCGGCTGGCCCTCGCAGCCGGTCCGCTGGCAGTGCTGCTGTTCCTGTTCTTCCCGCGTCTGGACGCTCCGCTGTGGCGCATCGAACTCGAAGGGGCAGGGACGCGCACCGGCATCTCCGGGGAGATGCGCATGGGCGAGATCGGTCGGCTTGCGCGCTCCGACGCGGTCGCCTTCCGGGCGCGCTTCCCCGATCGGGCACCGCCCAACAACGCGCTGTACTGGCGCGGACCGGTGCTGTGGCGCTACGACGGTCACACCTGGCGGCGCCGGGACCCGCGCGGACCGCCCCCTGCACTGCGTGTGGATCCGGCCTCGCACGTGCGTTACGAAATCACCCAGGAGCCGAGCAACCGCCGCTGGGTCTTTCCCCTCGACCTGCCAGCGCAGGTTCCGGCTCCCCTGTCACGGGATGCCGACTGGCAGACACGACTGGCGATGCCACTGCGCGAACGGCGCACTTTCACCTTCGCCTCCTGGACCCGCTATACCTTGCCCGCCCTGTCCACGGCGGAGCAGCGCGCGGGCCTGCAGCTGCCCGAGCAGGTCGGTCCACGTACCCGGGCACTGGCCACGCAGTGGCGCCGCGCCCATCCCGGCGACGATGCGGCGGTGGTCGAACAGGCCCTGCGCTTCTTCCACGAACAACCCTTCGTCTACACCCTCTCCCCCGGGGTGGCCCGGGGCGATCCCGTCGAGCATTTCCTGTTCACTTCCCGGCGCGGTTTCTGCGAGCACTATGCCGGCAGTTTTGCCGTGCTGATGCGCCTGGCGGGCATCCCGGCACGGATCGTCACCGGTTACCAGGGTGGCAGCTACAACTCCCTGGCCGATCACTGGGTGGTGCGCCAGTCCGACGCCCACGCCTGGGTGGAGGTCTGGCTGCCGGAGAAGGGCTGGACGCGGATCGACCCGACCGCTGCGGTAGCCCCGGAACGGGTGGAACGCGGCATCGACGGGGCAGCCTCGGCAACGGACGGGCAGGTGGTTTTCCTGGGAGCCAGCGGTGGGTGGTGGTCCGGGTTGACGCGCGAGGGCCGCTGGCTGCTGGATGGCGTCGACCTCGGCTGGTATCGCTGGGTGCTGGGCTTCGACACCGGGACCCAGCGCTCGCTGCTCGCCTGGCTGGGTCTGGCACAGGCCAGTGGCTACGTGTCGGCCTTGCTGGCGGCGGGTAGCGGCATCCTGTTCGGTGGCCTGTTCTGGCTGCTGGCGCGACTCCCCCGGCACAGGCCGGGCGACCCGCTGCAACGGCTATGGGCGCGGTTTCGGGAGCGGCTGCGACAAGGTGGACTGGATCTGCCCGACTGGGCCGGGCCGCTGGCGACCGGCGAACAGGCCCGGGCGCGCTGGCCGGAACAGGGTGCGAACATCGAGGCCTTCGTGCGTGGCTACATCAGCCTGCGCTACGGTCGGACATACCCTTCCCGCGAACGGCTGCGTGCCCTGCGTCGCCAGTTGCGTCAGCTGCGCCTGTCTCCACCACCGCCAGCGAGGTGACCGCGCCGCGCAGGCCCAGGCCCGTCAGGTGTGCACGCAGGGCGGCCGGATCACCCGAGGTACGGAAGCGCACGCGCGCGGACGCGGGTTGCGGCGACGGCTCCCACCCCAGCACGCGCACCAGTTGCGCGGTGACCGCCGGGGCAGGGTCGATCAGGACGGCCGATTCGCCGAGCAGCGCGCGCAGTTGCGGCAGCAGCAGCGGGAAATGGGTGCAGGCCAGCACCCAGGTATCCACGCCCGCCGCGACCAGGGGCGCGAGGTCTCGGCGCAGGCGCGCGCGGAAGGCCGGATCGTCCTGTCGCCCCTGCTCCAGGGCATCGATCCAGTGGTGGGGCGCCAGCTCGTGTACCTGCACAGAGGCCGCAAACCGAGCGCGCAGCTGGCGGTAACGGGCGCTGTGCAGGGTGCTGCGGGTCGCCAGCACGGCAATCTGGCCGCTTCGGCTCCGGGTGACGGCCGGCTTGATCGCCGGTTCCATGGCAACCACCGGGACGGGCAGGGCCGCACGCACTGCCTCGGCGGCCAGCGCATCCACGCCCTCCGCGGCCAGATGGTGGGCAATCGCCAGGCTGCGGCTACGCACCCAATCGGGATCGGCCTCGCCCCAGGGCGCGTGCCGCGAGTCGGCGACATAGACATAGTCCGCCGGCAAGTGGGCGACGGCATGCCGCAGCACACTCAGGCCGCCGATACCCGAATCGAAGATCCCGATGCGCAGCCGCCCCTTCACTTGCCAATGCAGAAACTGGAGAAGATCTCGCCGAGCAGGTCGTCAGCGCTGAACTCGCCAGTGATCTCCGACAGCGCCTGCTGGGCCAGACGCAGGTCTTCGGCCAGCAGCTCGCCGGCCAGGCCGTTCTCCAGTGCCTGCTGCCCATCGGCGAGATGGGCGGCGGCACGTTCCAGCGCCGCCAGGTGACGACGACGCGCCGTGAACTCGCCCTCGATGCCACGGTCCAGGCCCATGCAGGCGCGCAGGTGGTCGCGCAGGGCATCCATCCCCAGGCCCTGGCGTGCACTGATGCGGACCTCCACCTGGGCATCGTCCTCGACCAGCCCCGGTTGCGCACCACTGAGATCGACCTTGTTGTGCACGAAGGTCACCGGCACGCCCTCCGGCAGTTCGGCAGGATCGAAACCGGCATGTCCCGGGTCCGCCGCGCCGTCGTACACCCAGAGGATACGATCGGCCGCGGCCAGCTCGGCGCGCGCGCGTTCCACGCCGATGCGCTCGACCCGGTCGTCGGTCTCGCGCAGTCCGGCGGTGTCGACGAGATGCACCGGCATGCCGTCGATCTGGATCTGCTCGCGCAGGGTGTCGCGAGTGGTGCCCGGCACCTCGGTGACGATGGCCCGCTCGGCCCCGGCCAGGGCATTGAGGAGGCTGGATTTTCCGGCATTGGGACGGCCGGCGATCACCAGCGTCATGCCTTCGCGCATCACCCGGCCGACCTCGGCGCTCTGGCGCACCTGCGCGAGGTGATCGATCAGCGATTGCAGATCCTTCGCCACCCGGTGGTCGGCCAGGAAGTCGATTTCTTCCTCCGGGAAGTCGATGGCCGCTTCCACGTACATGCGCAACCGGATCATGGCCTCGCGCAGGGCCTCGATGCGGCGCGAGAATTCACCCGCCAGCGAACGCATGGCCAGGCGTGCCCCGGCGCGGGTCTCGGCGTCGATCAGGTCGGCGATGGCCTCGGCCTGGGCCAGGTCGATCTTGTCGTTGAGATAGGCGCGCTCGGAGAACTCCCCGGGACGGGCAAGGCGCGCGCCCAGTTGCAGGCAGCGCTCGAGCAGCAGGTCCATGATCACCGGCCCCCCATGGCCCTGGAGTTCGACCACGTCTTCGCCGGTGAACGAATGCGGTGCACGGAAGGCGAGCAGGAGGCCCTGGTCCATGGGCTGACCCTCGGCATCGCGGAAGGTGGCGAACAGCACCCGGCGAGGCTCGGGGACACGCCCGCTGACAGCCTGACCGATGGCAAGGGCCTGCGGGCCGGAGACGCGCACGATGCCGACACCACCACGCCCCGGCGGGGTGGCGATCGCAGCGATGGTGTCGGTCGCGTGCCTGGTCACGCCCTCAGGTCTTGGCGCCCTGCTCGATACGGCGGGTGATGACCCACTGCTGGGCGATCGAGAGGATGTTGTTCACCACCCAGTAGAGCACCAGGCCTGCCGGGAAGAAGGCGAACATGGCACCGAACACGATCGGCAGATACATCATGATCTTGGCCTGCATGGGATCGGGCGGCGCCGGGTTGAGCTTCTGCTGCACGAACATGGACACCGACATGATCACCGGCAGCACGAAATAGGGGTCCTTGATGGACAGGTCCTTGATCCACAGGATCCAGGGCGCCTGACGCATCTCGACGTTTTCCAGCAGTACCCAGTAGAGTGCGATGAAGAAGGGGATCTGTACCAGCATGGGCAGGCAACCGCCCAGCGGATTGATCTTCTCTTTCTTGTAGATCTCCATCATCGCCTGCTGCATGCGCTGCTTGTCGTCCCCATAGCGGTCCTTGAGGGCCTGGATGCGCGGCCCCAGCTTGCGCATCTGCGCCATGGAACGGTAGCTGGTCTCGGACAGCTTGAAGAAGGCCAGCTTGATGAGGATGGTGAAGATGATGATGGTCCAGCCCCAGTTGTCGACGAAGGCGTTGATCTCCTCGAGGATCCAGTGGATGGGCTTGGCCAGGAACACCAGCCAGCCGTAGTCCACAGTGAGTTCCAGGCCATCGGCCACGGTCTCCAGTTCGCTCATCAGCTTGGGACCCACGAAGACGGTGCCTCCGAAGGTAGCTTCCGCTCCAGGGGCCACGGTCTTCACCGGGGTATAACCGCCGATCACGTAGCGGCCTTCGCCGACACCCTTGCCATAGTAGTGCCAGGTCTCGCCGCGCGGCGGCACGAAGGCAGCCAGGAAATAGTGCTGGATCATGGCGTACCAGCCGTCCTTGACGTCCAGGTCGGGCTGTCCCTCGGCCAGTTCGCTGAACTTGACCTTGTGGTACTTGTCTTCCGGGGTCCAGATGGCGCCGCCGGTGAAGGTAACCATCAGCGCGTTGCCCTTCTTTTGCGGCTCGCCGCGCTGCAGCTGGCGGTATTCGCGGCCCTTCCATTCCTTGTCGGAGCCGTTGCGCACGATCTCCTCGAGCCGGAAAGCGTGGCGACCACGAGTAAAGATATAGCGCTTGATCACCTCGACGCCCTCGGGAGAAGACCAGGTGAAGTCCACGCTCAGGCTGTCTTCACCCTCGCCCATGCGGTACTCGGTCTGTGCGGTCTGGAAGGCCACCTTGTGCGTGGGCGCAGGCGAGCCGGCTGTGCCGATCAGGCCGCTCTGGGCGATGAAGAAATCGTCGGGATCGCGGCTCATCAGGCGGGTAGGGACATCCGGCTGGTCCACCGAGACAGGATACTTGATCAGTCGCGCCTCGGCGATGGTCGCGCCCTGGGAATCGATCAACAGATCAAGGGTGTCGGTATGCACCCGCACCAGGCGCCCGGTTGCCGCTTGCGTCCCCGCCACGACATCGCCCACTGCCGACGTGGCCACATTCTCGTCGGGCGTTTCGGGCACTGCGGTGACATCACTTCCGCCTGCGGCCTGCTGCTGGGGCAGTACGTAGTCCTCCTGCCAGGCCTCCCAGATCATCAGGGACACGAAGGCCAGGGCCATGAACAGCAACAGACGTATGTTATCCATAGGAATTGATGATCCGAAATCTCGATTAGCGGGTCGTCGCGCCCACCGCCGCGGGCCGCAAGGCGCGAAGTGTAAGCCAGCAGGCGCCCCGGTGTCACTCGGGCTGTCTGGCGAGGCGGCTTTGCAGGCGCGCGAAGTGCGCGGCCAGCGAACGGCGCAAGGTCTCGGCGCCAGTATCCCGGACGGCAGCCCGTGCCATCACCACGAAGTCCAGCGCCGGGTCTTCCTGCCCACCCGCCACGTGCAAGCGGAAATATTCGCGGATCAGACGCTTGATGCGATTGCGGTCGACCGCGCGACGTAACTGCTTGCGGGCAATCGCCAGGCCCAGCCGGGAATGGGATCGGGTTTCGCGGGCAGGGCGGGCCAACACGGTAAAATAGCGATCGGACGAACGCACCGGGTCGGCGAAGACATGACGAAAATCGGCCGCGTGCAGCAGGCGCCGGTCACGCGAAAAGGCCCGGGACGGTTGCCCGTCCCCGGCCTTCGCTGTCTGCATGTCCTAAGTGCCGTCGCTCAGGGTGCCAGGCGGGCACGACCCTTGCGGCGACGGGCATTGATGATCTTGCGGCCAGCACGGGTCGCCATGCGGGCGCGGAAGCCGTGGGTACGTGCACGCTTCAGATTGCTCGGTTGAAAGGTACGTTTCATGGCCGGTTACCCCGAATGCCTGATGACTGAACTCCGTCCGCGCGTTGGCCTCTTCGCCACCCGGAACGGGAAAGGCGCGGAAACATACGCGAAATGCCGACCCCTGTCAAACTGACCACCGACAAAAAAACGTTTCGGCCCCCGGCAAGGCAAACCAGAACGTTGTCACTGTATAAGTTATCCAGT